>NZ_JBFUGN010000445.1:0-4920 GCF_056402895.1 Rhizobacter sp. P3_B12
GTTCAGCGACAGCGAGGCCTCGGAGTTCGAAGCCTCGCCGGTGGTGTCGGCCAAGCCGGCCGCTGCGGCCGCGACGGCAGAGGCGGTGCGCGCACCGGTCGTGCCGGTGCAGGCGCCGCTGCCGAGCGACCTCGCGGCCTACCTCGACGACATCGAGCGCGACGTGCTCGAACGTGCACTCGAGCGCTACCGCTACAACCGCACGGCCGCCGGCGCGAGCCTCGGGCTGTCGTTGCGCCAGATGCGCTACCGGATGGCCCGCCTGGGCGTCAACGTCGGCGGCACCGACGACCCGGTCGATGTCGAGCGCGGCGAACCCGGCTGAACCGGTTCGCGAGCCGGCGCGCGCCGTGCTGCAGATCGGCGCGGACGGCTGGTGCGAACAGGCCCGCCGCTGCGCGTCGCCGAACTTCGGCGCGCGGCCGGCCGGCTGCGCGGTCGAGCTGGCCCTCATCCATTCCATCAGCCTGCCGCCAGGCGAGTACGGCGGCGATGCGATCGAGCGGCTGTTCACGAACCGGCTCGACTGGGACGCGCACCCCTACTTCCAGCAGATCCGCGGGCTGCAGGTGTCGTCGCACTTCGTCGTGCGGCGCGACGGCGAGCTGCTGCAGTTCGTCTCGTGCAACGAGCGCGCATGGCACGCCGGCCGCTCGGCCTGGCGCGGGCGCGAGAACTGCAACGACTTCTCGGTCGGCGTCGAGCTGGAAGGGCTGGAGGGCGAGCGCTTCGAGGCGGCGCAGTACGCGCGGCTGCTGCCCTTGCTGCGCGCGCTCGCGCGGCGCTACCCGCTGCAGGGCGTGGCCGGGCACGAGCATGTCGCACCCGGCCGCAAGATCGATCCCGGCCCGGGCTTCGACTGGCCGCGCGTCACCGAGGGCCTGCGCTGGCATGGTCGGTATTTTCCCGAAGGCTTGCGCGCGCCGCGCTGAGTGCGGCACTGAGTGCCGCACTGAGTGACGCACGAGAGGGCCTGCGTTCGCATCGCGGCAAGCCAGTTTCCATCGGCGTCCGCGGCGCAAATCGGCGGGAGCGCGAGGCTGCGCGCGGATGCTCCGCGGCAGGTTCAGCGCTGGTGGGCGCCGAGGCTGCGCGAGGCCTCGAAAACGGCGCGTCGAGGTGAACCGACGCTTCATCCCCCTTGTTTGTCGGGACGCTATAGCTAGTGCTTGAAGGGTGGGGAGCCCCCAGATATAGTGTCCCTCGTGGTATTCTCTTGTCCCAACATCTTCAGGCCCGCGCCCGCCTTCTCTGCAGGGGTCAATGACGTGCGACGACACGTCATGACGAGCAGCAGCGACAGGGCGGCACCCGGGTCCCGCGTGTTGGCAAGCCGTTCCACAGCCTCACCCATCGCGCTCGTCCATCGTTCTTCACCGGTCCTTCTCATGCGTCTTCGGCGGCTCAGCGCCGGCGGCGCGCCGCAGCCTTGGCGCTGTGGGGTGGGTCCGGCGTGAGCCCTGGTCATTGAATCCATATCGCGTCGACAGACCACAAGAAGGGGTATCCATGCAAGCAGTCAGCAACGTCACTCCCAACGCCGCCTCCTCCACCAGCAGCACGCCGCGCAGCGGCACCGGCCCCGCGGCCTCCGCGTCGGCCTACCAGGGCTACCAGATCATCCGCCGCAACGGCGCGGTGGTGTCCTTCGAACCCAACAAGATCGCCGTCGCCCTGATGAAGGCCTTCCTCGCCGTGCACGGCACGCAGGGCGCGGCTTCGGCCAGCGTGCGCGAGACGGTCGACGGGCTGACCGAATCGGTCGTGCGCGCGCTGCTGCGCTCGCGCCCGGGCGGCGGCACCTTCCACATCGAGGACGTGCAGGACCACGTCGAGCTCGGCCTGATGCGCGGCGGCCACCACGAAGTGGCGCGCGCCTACGTGCTGTACCGCGAGCGCCGTTCGCAGGAGCGTTCGAAGCAGGGCCACGTGGCCGCTGCCGCGGCCGAGCCGGCGCTGACGGTGATCGACCGCGGCCAGCGCGTGCCGCTCGACTTCGCCCGCCTGCAGGTGCTGATCGAATCGGCCTGTGCCGACCTGGGCGCCGACGTCAAGCCCGACCCGATCCTGGCCGAGACGCGCCGCAACCTGTACGACGGCGTGCCGATCGATGAAGTGCACAAGGCCGCGATCCTGGCCGCGCGCACGCTGATCGAGAAGGACCCCGGCTACACCCGCGCCACCGCGCGGCTGCTGCTGCACACGATCCGCAAGGAGATCCTCGGCGAAGAGGTGCTGCAAGGCGAGATGCCGGCGCGCTACGCCGACTACTTCCCCGGCTTCATCAAGAAGGGCGTGCAGGCCGAGCGGCTCGACGAGAAGCTGCTGCAGTACGACCTGGTCCGCCTGGGCGCGGCGCTGAAGGCCGAGCGCGACCTGCAGTTCGACTACCTCGGCCTGCAGACGCTGTACGACCGCTACTTCCTGCACATCAACGAAGTGCGCATCGAGATGCCGCAGGCCTTCTACATGCGCGTCGCGATGGGCCTGGCGCTCAACGAGATCGACCGCGAAGCGCGCGCGATCGAGTTCTACGAAGTGCTGTCCAGCTTCGACTTCATGAGCTCCACGCCGACGCTGTTCAACGCCGGCACGCAGCGCTCGCAGCTGTCGAGCTGCTACCTGACGACCGTCGCCGACGACCTGGAAGGCATCTACGAGGCGCTGAAGGAGAACGCGCTGCTGTCGAAGTTCGCCGGCGGCCTCGGCAACGACTGGACCAACGTGCGCGCGCTCGGCTCGCACATCAAGGGCACCAACGGCAAGAGCCAGGGCGTCGTGCCGTTCCTGAAGGTCGTCAACGACACCGCCGTCGCGGTGAACCAGGGCGGCAAGCGCAAGGGTGCCGTCTGCGCCTACCTGGAAACCTGGCACCTCGACATCGAGGAGTTCCTGGAGCTGCGCAAGAACACCGGCGACGACCGCCGCCGCACCCACGACATGAACACCGCGAACTGGATTCCGGACCTGTTCATGCGCCGCGTGATGGAAGGCGCCGACTGGACGCTGTTCTCGCCGTCCAACTGCCCCGACCTGCACGACAAGTTCGGCAAGGCCTTCGAGGAGGCCTACACGCGCTACGAGGACAAGGCCGCGCGCGGCGAGATCAAGCTGTTCAAGAAGATCCCCGCCAAGGACCTGTGGCGCCGCATGCTCTCGATGCTGTTCGAGACCGGCCACCCGTGGATCACCTTCAAGGACGCCTGCAACGTGCGCTCGCCGCAGCAGCACGTCGGCGTCGTGCACTCGAGCAACCTGTGCACCGAGATCACGCTGAACACCAGCGAGACCGAGATCGCCGTGTGCAACCTGGGTTCGGTGAACCTGGTGCACCACCTGAAGCAGGTCGACGGCGCGGTGCAGATCGACCACGCGAAGCTGAAGAAGACCGTCGCCACCGCGATGCGCATGCTCGACAACGTGATCGACATCAACTACTACGCCGTCAAGAAGGCGCGTGACTCCAACCTGCGCCACCGCCCGGTGGGCCTGGGGATCATGGGCTTCCAGGACGCGCTGTACGAACTGCGCACGCCGTACGCCTCGGACGACGCGGTGTCGTTCGCCGACCGCTCGATGGAAGCCGTCTGCTACTACGCCTACTGGGCGTCGACCGAACTGGCGGCCGAGCGCGGCCGCTACTCCAGCTACCGCGGCTCGCTGTGGGACAAGGGCATCCTGCCGATCGACTCGCTCGACCTGCTGGCCGAGGCCCGCGGCGGCTATGTCGATGTCGACCGCAGCACGACGCTGGACTGGGCGGCGCTGCGCAGCCGCATCGCCGAGCACGGCATGCGCAACTCCAACTGCGTGGCGATCGCGCCGACCGCGACCATCTCGAACATCATCGGCGTCAGCGCGTCGATCGAGCCGTCGTTCGGCAACCTGTCGGTGAAGTCCAACCTGTCGGGCGAGTTCACCATCGTCAACGAGTACCTGGTGCGCGACCTGAAGAAGCTCGGCCTGTGGGACGACGTGATGGTGATGGACCTGAAGCACTTCGACGGTTCGCTGCGCCGCATCGACCGCGTGCCGGCCGACCTGAAGGCGCTGTACGCGACGGCCTTCGAGGTCGAGACGCAGTGGCTGGTCGAGGCCGCCGCGCGCCGCCAGAAGTGGATCGACCAGGCGCAGTCGCTGAACATCTACATGGCCGGCGCCTCGGGCAAGAAGCTCGACGAGACCTACAAGCTCGCATGGACGCGCGGCCTGAAGACCACCTACTACCTGCGCACCGTCGGCGCGACGCATGCCGAGAAGTCGACCGTGAAGGCAGGGCAGATGAACTCGGTGTCGAGCGGCGATGGCTCGTCGTCGATGATGGCGGCGCCGGTCGCTGCGGTGGTCGCGGCGCCGGTGATGACGGCCGCTGCGCCGGTGATCTCCGCATCGCAAGAGCCTGCGACCGACATCAAGTTCTGCGCGATCGACGACCCGACGTGCGAGGCTTGCCAGTGATGCGCTGAGCAACGCGCGTGCTCATCGCGAGTCTTCGCAAAAGCACGCGCGTTTTTCGATGCGACACAGCAACAGCGAAGTGCTCGCGATGTCAATAAGTGCTTGGTGTTTCAACACAACACTCTCATAATTCAACGCGTCAAGGAAGTCCACCATGTTGGTTTGGGAAGAAGACCTTAAACCCTCGATCTCTCACAAAGCGAGTCCCGCGCAGAGCCTGCCCTCTCAAGCGCGTGCGGTCGCTCCGTCTCCGGACTTCGATGCTGCGATCGCAGCACCTGCCTCACCCTTGATCACCACCTCCTCGAACACTTCCGACACGCCGGCGCCTGCCGCCGCGCGACGCGTGAAGGCCGCCGACAAGCGCATCATCAACGGCCGCACCGACGTCAACCAGCTGGTGCCGTTCAAGTACAAGTGGGCGTGGGAGAAGTACCTCGCGACCTGCGCGAACCACTGGAT
>NZ_JBFUGN010000446.1:0-4893 GCF_056402895.1 Rhizobacter sp. P3_B12
GCAGGTCAGCAGCAGGTTGGCGAGCAGGAACTGGATCGCGAGCACCGGCAGCTTCGGCGCGAAGGCGACCTGCTGCACCGACACGGCCAGCGCGAACACCGCCACGGCCGTCGCGGCGAAGGTGAGGCCCGCGGCGGCCAGCGTGCCGCGCCATTCGCGCAGCGTGCCCGCCCGGGGCGCGAACGCGGCCAGCAACAGCAGGCCGGCCGAGCCCTTGTCGAAGTTCAGGTACTGGGTGAAGGGCAGCGCGTCTGCGGTGAAGCGGATGCCGTCGTACAGCTTCGGGTTGCGAAAGCCCGGCACCACGTGCACGAACAGCGCGATCGCGAGCGCCGCGGCCAGCACCATCAGCACGGCACGCAGCCAGCGCGCTTGCGCCCACCGGCTGCCGAAGGCGAAGGCCGCCAGCAGCGCGAGCGCCGCGACCGCGGGTRCCTGCAGCACGCCGCCGGCCCAGGCCGTGGCGATGGCCGCCAGGTGCAGCACCGGCCACAGCGGCAGGCGGCGGCCCGCGACCGGCAGCGGCGGGATCCACACGGCACACAGGGCCGCGCACAGCAGGACGAAGGGGAGGCTCATCGAACGCTCATTGAACGATCAGGCCTCGCTCCAGCGGCGGAACGAAGCACCGGTGCGGGAACGATCGGCGACGGGAGTATCGCGCGATGTTCCCACGACGGCGCCTGTCCTCAGGCCGTCTGCACCGCGTAGTCGGTGTAGCCCTTGGCGCCCGGCGTGTAGAAGGTCGAGAAGTCCGGCGCGGTCAGGGGCGCGTCTTTCTTCAGCCGCTCGACCAGGTCCGGGTTCGAGATGAACGGCCGGCCGAAGGCGACCAGGTCGGACTGGCCGGCCTGCAGCGTCTTCTCGCCGCTCGCGCGGTCGAAGCCGCCGGCCAGGATGAACGGGCCCTTGAAGGCTTCGCGCAGCGCGGCCTTGGTGGCGGCCGGAATCGCGGGCGCGCCCATCGCCGAGTGATCGAGCTCGTGCACGTACAGCAGGCCGATGGCCGACAGCTCCTTCACCAGCGCGACGTACTGCTCGTCGACGCCGTCGAACGGGCCGGTCGCGTTGAACACGCCGTGCGGCGACACGCGGATGCCGACCTTGCCGGCACCGATGCGGTTCGCCACCGCGCGCGCCACTTCGAGCGCGAAGCGGTTGCGGCCGGCCGCGCTGCCGCCATAGCCGTCGGTGCGCTGGTTGACGTTGCCGTTCAGGAACTGCTCGATCAGGTAGCCGTTGGCGCCATGCAGTTCGACGCCGTCGAAGCCGGCCTCGATCGCGAGCTGGGCCGAGGCGGCGTACTCGGCGACCACGTGGTCGATGTCGGCCTGCGTCATCGCACGCGGCGCGCTGTGCGGCTGCATGCCGTTCGAATCGGTGTACATCTCGCCGGGCAGCACGGCAGCGGTCGGGCCGACCACTTCGGCGCCGGCCGGCAGGTTGGCGGCGTGCGAGACGCGGCCGGTGTGCATCAGCTGGATCACGATCTTGCCGCCCTTGGCGTGCACCGCGTCGGTCACCAGCTTCCAGCCGGCGGCGTGGGCAGCGTTGTACAGGCCCGGGATGCGCGCATAGCCGAGGCCGTTCGGCGACGGCGAGGTGCCCTCCGTGATGATCAGCCCGGCGCCGGCGCGCTGGGCGTAGTACTCGGCCATCAAGGCGTTCGGCGTGTTGGCCTCGACCGCGCGGCTGCGCGTCATCGGCGACATCACGATGCGGTTGCGCAGCGACAGCGAGCGGAGGGTGGTCGGTTCGAAGAGCATGGGGCTGTCCTTGGGTCTGGCGGGATGGGTCCGGAATTTGTCCGGAAAGGCCCGCATCGTAGGACCGGCGCCGACCGGCTGTCGGCAGTTGTCAGGAGGCCTTTTCAGGCCGAGGCCATTCGTTCGGACGATGCATGCCTTCGTGGTCTGAGGTAGATGCAGGCAGCTGGAACTCGACCGCCTGCCGGCGCCGTTGCTCGTAGCGTGCGATCAGGCCGGGCCGGTCGAGGGCCGCATCCTCGCCCTGCCAGGCGCCGTGTGCCGCCAGCGCCCCGTGGTGCAGCCGCAGCGCCTGCAGCAGCCAGTCGGCGCGCGCCAGCGTCGCCGGCGTGCAGGTCTGCCCCTTCAGGTCGTCGTCGAGATCGGTGGCGTGTGAGCGCCAGCCCTCGCGCAGGTACAGGTCGGCCAACGGCCCGGCGAGCGCGGCGCGCCACGCGCTGCAGATGCCGTCCAGCCACTGCAGCACCGTGGCCGTGGCGCCGTCGGCAGCCAGCTGGCTGCGCAGGCGCTCGTACGCGTCGAGTGCGATCGCCTTCTCCATGCGGAAGGCGCGCAGCGCGGCGTCCGCACCATGGCGGCTCTCCAGCTGCAGCAGCCAGCCGAACACGTGGCGCGATTCGATGCGCTCGGCCAGGTGGTGCTGCGGCGCGCTCAGGCCGGTGCCGGCGCTGTTGAAATGCCGCAGCGGGTCGAAGCGATAGAGGTAGCCGTAGTCGAACAGCCAGACCTGCCGCGCGTCGCGCAACACGTTGCCGGGGCAGAAGTCCCATTCGAAGAAGCCGGCGCGCAGCAGCGCGAGGCCGCTGTCGAACAGCTGGCGCAGCCCGGCCTCGTCCCAGTCCTGGACCGGTTTGCCGGCGATCCATGGCGACACGATCAAGCCCTGCTTCAGCGACGCGTAGACGGTCGGGCTCAGGCCGGGGCGTTGCAACGCGGGCAGGGCGGCCATCTCCGAGCGGCGCTGCACCTCGTTGAGGAACGAGGTCTGGCCGTCGACACCTTGCACCTTGCAGGCGCTGCGCGCGCGCTTGACGGCCCAGTCGCGGCCGCCGACGTGCACGCGGAACACCTCGGCGGTGAGTCCGCTGTCGTGCAGCTCGCGCACCGCGGGATGGCGGGCGTCGAGCCGCATCAGTTCGGCGGGCGGCAGCGGGCAGTCGGCGGCGTGGCCGACCACGAGGTCGCGGCCGGACGCCACCCAGTCGAGCTGGCGCTGGCGCCGCAGGTGTTCGATGTCGGTGTTGATGCTGGGCAGGTTCGTCATGGCGGGCCGGATTCTRCCGGGTGCGACGCTATAGTCAACGCGCCCTGTCAGCCGCCCGCCTGTATTTCCGATCCGATGTCGAAACCTGTTCCCGAACGTTCGCGACTCACGCTGGCCGATGTGGCCGCGAGCCTGGGCGTGAGCCGCACGACGGTGTCGAACGCGTTCAACCGGCCGGAGCAGTTGTCGAAGGACCTGCGCGAATCCATCCTCGCCCGCTCGCGCGAGCTCGGCTACTACGGGCCCGACACGATGGCCCGCGCGCTGCGGCGGCGCGAACTGCGCGAGGTGGCGGTGGTGTTCCACCACGACCTGCGCTATGCGTTCGGCGACGAGCTGAGCCTCGACTTCCTGCGCGGCGTCACGCGCCAGCTCGACCTGCGCGGGCTGAGCCTGCAGCTGATCCCGAAGCTCGGCCGCCAGCTGCTGCTGCAGGCCGCGTTCCAGACCACGGCCGATGCGCTGATCGTGCATGCCGAGATCGGCCCCGAGGTGGTGCCGCAGGTGCAGGCGGCGCACAAGCCGATCGTGCTGGTCGACACGCAGGTGCCGGGCACGCCGTCGGTCTGCCTCGATGACCGCCAGGGCGCGGCGCTCGCGATGGGCCATGCGCTGGCCGCGCGGCCCGATGCGGTGCTGGTGATCACGTTCCCGCTCGACGATGCCGAGCGTGCGCGGGCGCTCGGTGTGGAGCCGGATCGAAGCCCGTTCGTCACGTCGGAGCGGCTGAGCGGCTATGCGCAGGCGGTGCGGGCGCAGGGCTTCGACGAGCGGCGGGTGTTCTGGGCGCCGGTCGACGACAGCGAGCCCGAGGCCGCGGCCGCGCAGGCGGCGCAGGCGATGCGCGAGCGGCTCGCGCCGTACCGCCGGATCGCGCTGGTGGCGATGAGCGACCGCATGGCGCTCGCGGCGCGCAGCGTGATCGTCGACTGGCCCGGCACCACGCTGGTGGCGGCGGTCGGCTTCGACGACATCGCGGCGGCCCGCGCGGCCGGGCTGACGACGATCCGGCAGAACGCGGTCGTGAAGGGCGAGACGGCGGTGCGCATCGTGCTCGACGGGGAGGATTCGGTGCTGCTGCCGCTGGAGTTGATCGTTCGCGATACGTAGTCCGTTTGGCAACTGTCCGCGGCGTGGCGGAACCGTCGACGCGGCGATGGCACTCACCCTCGTTGTCAACGAGGCGRGAGTGCCATCGAAGGCGGCGCTGATGTGGCTGATCGGTACCCACTTGACGGAAGGCAGGAAGGGCGCGCTGATCGCACTGATCAACAAGTTCGAAGTTCCGTTTGTTGGCGTTCGAGTACGAACAAGTCAGTCCGTCGGAATTCTCATTGCACTGTTCAACGCGTGTCCATCCTTGCGTGGTCTCGGCCTGATCAAGGCGCATCTCCATGTAGACGAAGCGCAAGAGCTTGCATCGTCCCTGGCGGGTTGCAGGCAAGTGGCCATGCTGGAGGTTGTTGTCTTGCGAGATCTCGCCCAAGGCCTGGCGGATCATCGCCGACAGACTTCCCGACATGCACGGGCTGGAGTGCCTGCATGTTCAAGCCAAGGTGGGGCCATGGTTGCCGGGTTTGAGCGAAGGCATTGCCCGCAGTTTGTCGCTGACTTCACTCGAGCTCTCCTTGTCGGGCCTCGAGAGGGGGGCGCGGCATTGTTGGGCGAGGCCCTGCGGGGCAATCGCTCTCTGACAAGCCTGGCGTTCGATGTGAAGGCGGGCTGCGACGTGGCCGAATCCTTCATGAAGGGGCTCGTCGAGCCCGCTGAGTACCACCGCGAACACGATCCATTGCCTCGGCTGGCCAAGCTCAGGCTGGTGGCTCATCCGCCCACGAGGAACGAGGCGCAGCAGTTTGTCGC
>NZ_JBFUGN010000447.1:0-4891 GCF_056402895.1 Rhizobacter sp. P3_B12
CCACTATGGCGTCGAGCCTGGAGATTGGGTGCTGGTGCGCCCCGACGGCTACATCGGCGCGATGCTCACCGCGGGCGACGCTGCTGCGCTCGAGACCTTCCTGGGCTCGGTGGGCCTGGGCGGGGCAGCAGCATGATGTCCCACGGTCGTCAGCGCGCCCACACCAGCGCGCTGTCGGCCAGGCGCCTGAGCAGCAGTGCCAGGCGCTGCACGTCCTCGTCGGACCAGTCGGTGAGCATGGCTGTCACGACGCGGTTGCGGGCCGTATCGATCGCACTCACCATCTCGCGGCCCTTGTCGGTGATCAGGGCCTCGTTGACGCGCGCATCGGCCTGCGAGGGGCGGCGCACGATCAGGTCTTGCGCCTGCAGCTTGCTCACCTGGCGGCTGACGGTGGTGTAGTCGCGGCCCGTGCGGTCGGCCAGCTCCATGACGCCGACCGGCCCCAGCCGGTCGATCCCGATCAGCAGCGAAAACAAGGTGCTGTCGAGCTCGATGCCGGCCTCCTTCACCATCTCGGCATCGCGTTGCGGCTGGTTGATGATCCCGACGAGGTCGACCAGGGCGCCGTGCAGCATCCGGATCTCGCGGTCGATGGATTTTCGGGGGGGCTTCTTCTGCGCCATGCTGCGGGGCGGGGAGGGGAATGCGTGAAGCTTACATGCAATTCGGCATCCTCGACCAGGGTGGTCAGGCAGGGGCTCAGCTGTCTTTGCTGCGCCAAGGGAACAACTGCTTTGTCAGCCGCACACCCAGGAACACGAACAGAAGTGGGCGGCCCAGCACGTCGAATGCGGACAGGTGCTCGTCTGTCGCATCGATGATTGCCTGCTGCTGAAGCTGCCCGCCGTGGGACAAGTGCTCGCCGCGGCAGGCGTCGATCTGCTTCGAGGTGGCACTGGCTGGGTAGCTGCAGGTGCTGCAGAGGTCGGTGTGGCTTTGATTCGTCTGGCCGCAGGAGAGGCAGGACCATGGGTAGCTAGGCATGCCGACCATCATGCTACGGACCTTGCTCAATCAAGCGTTGACCTGGCCGAAGGCAAAGTCTTCCGACGGTGTGCCGAAGCCTGCGCAGTAGCGGTAGCACCGTAGCAGCGGTAGTGACGTTTGATGAGGCAACGACGATGCACTTCCATGGAGAGAACCTGCAGCGATACAGTCGCTTGACCGGCGCCGCGTGAGGCGAATCGGGCGCCCGCTTGCCGAAAGTAGCAATGATTGAGGGATACCTTTGTGAATTGCCCGAAACTCCTTCGCACACTCGTCATGGGGGACAACCCAAAAATACTTGCCCAAATTTCCTGTTTGCTGGCAAAGAAGGGGTGCTATCTACCGATAGTTGACGGTCCGCGCATGACTCGGCAAGACTATCAAGCTGAGGTAGCGATCCGTGGAAATGCTGCCGCAAACATGAAGGCAAAGGCCGTTCTCTTTGTTGCCCTCCCCGACACAACATGCTCGCTGTTCGCTAGGCAGGTACCGGCGTCGATTGTCAAGCAAATTTCCTCGGCAGAAGAGGCCAGAAACTTGCCCGGATTGGCTCGGTCGTTGAAGGGTAAACCACTTTATTGGGGTGCAGACAACCTTGCTTACGGGCTTCTAATTGCGCTACGCGAGCAGAGGTCAATCGTTTTTGAAGATCAACCCTCCCCGTCACTTCCCATCCCGAGTCGATCTGGGCACTGGGTGATCTGCGAAGCGGGTGACGAACATGCGCAAGTCATTGCCGCGAATTATGCATACTCTCTTGACGCCGGGTTGTGCTTGATACCAGCGGTGGACAGGCGTGAGGCTGAAGAACTCCTGGAGACTTTCTATAGCTTGTATGAACTGCAGGAATCGGTTGCCGACGCTCTTGATCGCTTGCACCGCAAGCTGCGCGAACTGGCTGGACCTCTGCCACTACCTGCGATGAAGTCGGCTACCTTTATAACCGGCGATCTTCCACTGGGTGTTGCTTTTCCAGAGTTTCCATCGACACACTTGTCCATGTATCCCCAGCTCGGCGTGACAGTCTTGAATGGGTTCGTGGCCGAACAGGATGACAACAAAGGCATTGGCTGCGCAGTGTTGGTTGATCCGCAAAAAACTGAAGCCCCAGAAGTTGAAGCCGCGGCCAATTTGCTGAGGGATCGCCGGGTCTTCATTCGTGGCTATGTCGGCCCTGCGGCGAGCGTTCACGATGTGAGCCGAATGGTAGAGCTTTACCCGTATGACCTGCTTGTATTTGCGACTCATTGCGGTGACGCCTCTGGCTGGCGTTGGACGTACGAGTTTGAGGATTCATCGGGAAAAATGCGACGTCTAGAAGTGGATACAGCGATAGGTGTCGCCATTTCGGATCGGGACGACGACAGGATTCTGGTAACGCAGCTCTACAACTTCACATCTCTTGATGGTGTTTCTTGGCATGATCCGGACAGGGATTCCAAGCTCGTAGTGGGTTCCGCCATTCTTGATTTCTCAAACCGGATTGATGAGTTGGAGCCTGTCCTCAAAGTTCCCATCGACCGTGTGCATCGTGCAGCGGTACTGCAGATGCATGACAACAATTACCTGCCAATCCCTCATTCAATCGCTGGCCACGGTTGCCCGGTCATTCTCAATAACGCTTGTGCGTCATGGCATCGGCTATCCGAAACATTCGTCCTTGGAGGTGCCAGGGCCTACTTGGGTACGTTGTACCCGGTGACCGCATTCGACGCAGAACCTGTGACGATAAAGCTGCTTGGAAAGCACTTTGGCAAGCCGCTGCCGGTTGCCTTATGGGCCGCTCAACGTGAAGCCTATGGAGTGACTTCGACGCGTCGCCCCTATGTGATGGCCGGCATCTTTCCGCAGAGGCTTCGGACAATATCTCGGGACGTGCCGACTGAGATTGCAAAAGTGCTGCTGCGAAACGCCAGGCACTATAAACAGCGACTTAATGGAGCTGTCGACCTTGGTGAGAAGGCGAAGGATGAGTTGCGGGAGAGCGTCGCCTACCTCGAACGTGAGGCCAAGGGCCTCTACTCTCGCTGGATCGCGCCGAGGGAGCGCAAGGTTTCGAAGTCCGGTACCTAGAACCCTTCAAAGCCCCGCGAGGGGCTCTGTCGTGTCTGTCTCTCGCCCCGGCTCCATCGAATTCACGAAGACTCAATGACCCCCGTGTTCACGGGACGCTGCGATTCGCCACTCTTGCTGTGTACGCGCGTGAGTCATAGGCTTGTGCCTCATTGCGTCGATCACCAAGAGGTCTCCCAATGGCAGATTCAGTGGCTTGTGATGTGGCTTCTTGGGCGCCTGTGGCGTCGGCGCTGGCGGCAACCTTTTCGGTGGTTGTTGCGGCCTTCGCCGCCAGTCGCTCGCATCGGTCTGCCGACGCCGCCAATAGAAACCTCGTCCTGACAAATCAGGCGCAAAGCGGTGCGACGCTATCGCGCTGCATGGAGGTTTTCATCAAGATCGAGGACGACTTGCTGGAGAAGAAGATCGCGGCGACCCGGTACTTCGAACGCCTATGGGGCCTGCAGTTCGCGCAGTACCACCTGTTCAAGCTGCGGTTGATTCCGCAAGAGGTCTACGCCGCGTGGCTGATGGCACGTCATCGCGACTACCACTCAGCACCTCCCAAGATCATCCTTGACATGACTCAGGCTGACGGATGGAAGCATGCAAAGGCCATCATCGACGATCCCGAACTCACTCTCTTCGTCGAGTCGTGGCTTCTCGATGCGAACATGACCAAGGTGAAGCTTCAGGGATTGGTCCACACGGTGCTTTCACGAGCAAATCCTACGGCTTGAGTTGCTCCAGCATCTACAGCGTGCGACTCGAGTGGGTGGGAGTTGCTTTCCGCGCTGGCTTCGACAAGCTCAGCCCGAACGGAGGTGGGCGAGCGTACATGTCGAATCGAAGAGGGAGGGTGACGAGCCTTACCCCCGGCACTGGTCGCAACAGTTAGGGCTGCTTCGTTCCCGACCTGACCCGGTTGGCCGTGCTTCCATGCGGGGAGGCCCGTCGCGGCGGATTGTAGGCGACGGGCAGAGGCCTTCTCAGCGCAGCTGCAAAGAATCGTCACCGAACTCGATGTTCAGCGGCTCGATCAGCAGCCGCTTCGGCCCGGCCTCGACCGCGCCCGCCACCATCGCCTTCACGCCCGCGGCCTGCGCCACTTCCACCGTGCGCTGCGCATCCTCGGCCTTCACGAAGATCGCAAACCCCGCGCCCATGTTCAGCGTGCTGTACGCCTCTTGGTCGTCCTGCTTCGCATGCTGCTGGATGAACTTCAGCACCGGCGTCACCTCGGGCACGCTGTGGATGCGGTAGGTGTGCTTCGCCGGATGCCGCAGCAGCTTGCGCCAGCCGTGGCCGGTGATGTTGGCGCAGTAGTGCGGCTGGATGCCGGCCTTGTACAGCGCCTCGGTCACCGGTGAATACAGCACCGTCGGCGCCAGCAGCGCCTCGCCGTAGCTCAGCCCCGGTTGCACCTCGGTCAGATACCCCTTCGGCAGCCGCTCCACCAGCTTGCGCGCCAGGCTCAGCCCGTTCGCATGGATGCCGCTCGACGCCAGCAGCACGATCGCATCGCCCGGCGCCAGCTTGTCGCCGACCGAGAGCCGCTCCTTCGGATTGATCAGCCCCGTGCAGCTCGCGGCCAGGTCGATGCGCCCCTCGGCCACGATGCCGGCCAGCGCCGGCGTCTCGCCGCCGCCCCAGGCCACCTGGCAGGTGTCGCACGCGGCCTTCCAGCCTTCCACCAGCGCCTGTGCGCGTTGCGCGTCGGAGAACCAGTCGGAGCCGCCCGCGGCCCAGTAGGCCTGCACCACCAGCGGCGTCGCGCCCACGGTGATCAGGTCGTTGATCGCCATCGCGATCGTGTCCTGCGCAATGCCGGCGTAGTAGCTCTTGC
>NZ_JBFUGN010000448.1:0-4873 GCF_056402895.1 Rhizobacter sp. P3_B12
GCGCTCGCCTTCACCCACGGCACCGGCGACTTCCCACTGCTGCTCGCCAACGTCGCGCAGAAGGCGATGCTCAAGGGCTACGAGGAAGCCCAGGAGACGTTCCAGCAGTGGACCACCAAGGGGACGCTGCCGGACTTCAAGCCGATGTCCATGGTCGACATTGGCAGCTTCCCAGCGCTGCGCCAGGTCGCCGAGGGCGGCGAGTACAAGTACATCACCATCGGTGAGCGCGCCGAGACGCGGGTGCTGGCGACGTACGGCGAGATCTTCAAGATCACGCGCCAGGCGGTGATCAATGACGACCTGGACGCCTTCACCCGCATCCCGCGCAAGATGGGCCGCGCGGCGATCCGCACGGTCGGCAACCTGGCCTATGCGGTGCTGACCGGCAACGCCCCGATGGCCGACGGCAAGCCGCTGTTTCACGCCGACCACGGCAACCTGGCGGACGGCACCCCCATCACCACGGCGGCCGTCGACGCGATGCGTGTCGCGATGGCGCGGCAGAAGGACATCGGTGTGGGCGAGAAGAGCGGTGGCGCGCTGAACATCCGCCTGGCAAAGCTGCTGGTGCCGGTGTCGCTGCTGGGCACGGCCAACGTGGTCCGCGACAGCGAGTTCGAGGTGGGTGCTGCCAGCAAGAACAACACCGTGCCGAACAGCGTGCGCGGCACCTTCGAGGTGATCTCCGACGCGCGCCTSGACGACAGCTCGCCGACGCGCTGGTACGGCGCRGCCGACCAGGGCATGCACGACGTGGTGACGGTCGACTACCTGGACGGCAACGAGGCACCGACGATGGAGCAGCAGCAAGGCTGGAGCGTCGATGGCGTGGAGTTCAAGGTGCGCATCGACGCGAGCGCGAAGGCGCTGGACTGGAAGACGCTGCAGCGCAATGGCTGATCGGGCCGACCGCTGGCACAGACCCACTGACCCACTGACCCAACACGACAAAGGATCAACATGAAGAACGCCGTTCAACCGGGCCGCAGGATTGTGTTCACGCCCGCAGCCGCGGTCCCCGCGGGGGGTGTCGCCAAGATCGGCAGTCGTGTCGGCGTGGCGCTGTCCAGCGTCGCCGCGAACACGCCGGGCACGTTCCTGCTCGACGAGGTGTACCGCCTGCCCAAGCTCGCCTCGGATGCGATCGGGCAGGGCGACAGCGTGCACTGGGATCACCAGGCTGGTGTCATCACGCTCGCCACCACCGGCGCCGGCAACGTCGCACTCGCCTCGGCGGGCTTCGCCTTCTCGGCCGCCGCTGCCGGCGAGGCCTTCGTCGAAGTCAAGATCAACGCCTGAGCCGATGCCCGCGATGCTGGACGACATCTTTACGCGCAAGCTGTCGGTGCTGTACGGCCGGCTCGGCCGCGATGCGCAGTTCACGCCGGCCGGCGGCGATGCGCAGCCGGTGCGGGTGCTGCTCGACGAGCCGGGCAGCTCGGGCCTGGACGGTATGCGGATGCGCACCGAGCCGACGCTGCGCATGCAGGCGGCGGATGCGCCGAACGGCGTGCAGCGCGGCGACCGTTTCACCGTCGCCGGCAAGACCTGGGCGGCGCGTGAGGCCAGCGTGCCGGTGCTCGATGGCGCCGAGCTGCAGGTCGATCTGAAGGCGGTCGCCGCTGGAGCCGCCGCATGACCGTCGAGCCGAACAGCACCCATGAACGCATCCTGCAGCGCGTCGAGCTGGCGCTGAAGGTGGCTGGCACCGATGCGGCGTCGCGTGTCCACCGCGGCCGGGTCGATGCCTTCGGCGTCGACGAGATCCCCGCCATCAACATCCGCCGCTCCACCGGCCAGGCTGACGCGTTCGCGCAGGCGGTTCACCGCGGCCTGATGGAGTTTGAGCTCGACTTCCATGTGCGCGGCGACGACTGGGAGACGGCCGCCGACCGCCTGCACCTGCAAGCGCATCGCGTGATCGCCATCGACGCCGGCCTGAACACCTTGGGCCGGGGCCTGCGCTGCGTGCGCACCGAGCCACGCGCCGAAGGCGGCGACGAGACCATCGGCCGACTGACCGCGACCTACCAGGTGCAGGCGCTGACCCGCGCACATGACATGGCGCTGGTGACCTGACCCGCGCCGCCGCACCTCCAACAACCCACTGGACCCCCACATGCTTCTCTTCGGAACCGGAAAACTCATCGCGCTGCCCCAGCGCAACGGCCTGGGCCTCGTGGTCCCGGAATCCTCGCCAGTGGTGATCGGCTCCGCCCAGGAGATCACCGTCGACATGGACGCGGATATCAAGACGCTGTACGGCGCCGGCCGCTATGCGCTGGGCGTTGCGCAGGGCCGCAGCAAGGTGGAAATCAAGGCGAAGTACGCCTCGCTGGATGCAGGCATCCTCGGGCGCCTGCAGTTCGGCAAGCAGGCGAGCGCCGGCATCCGCTCGACGGTCAATGATTTCTCGTGCGTGCTGCCGGCCGGTGCCGCGGGTAGCGTCGCTCCGGTATCGGTCGTCATCGAGCCCCCGCAGGATGGCTCGTTCGTCGCGGACCTCGGCATCTTCGATGGCGCAACCGGCGAGCAGCTGGAGCGCGTGCCGTTCGATGCGAACCCGGTGCCTGCCGCCGGCCAGTACACGCTGAAGGACGGCACCTACCGGTTCGCGCCGTCGACGAACGAGCGCGAAATGATGATCAGCTACGAGTACCGCGCGACCGGCGGCAAGGGCCAGCTGTTCGAGCTGACGAACGAGCTGATGGGGCCGAGCCCGTCGTTCACGTTGGTGATGAAGGCCGAGCACGACGGCAGGACGCTGTCGATGCGGCTGAACCGCGTGGTCAGTAGCAAGGTGAGCCTGCCCTTCAAGAGCGACGACTTCGCGACCTTCGAGCTGAACGGCCAAGCCTTCGCCGACGAGCGCGGGCAGCTCGGCTACATCTGCCTGTCCTGATCCGGGCCGCCATTCCTCTTATCACCCTTCACCAGTCCACTCCATGAACGACACCATTCTCCTGGGCGAACAGACCATCGAGGTCGCCCCCATCCCGCTGGGCCGGTTGAAAAAGTTGCTGCCTGCCTTCAACCGCGCCGGCCTCGCGTTCAAGAACGGTCGCCTCGACGAGGTCGTCTTCGACGACATCGTGCTGGTGCTGTCGGCCGGCACGGGCCTGACGGTGCCCGAGGTCGAGGAACTGCCCGCGACGATGGAACAGCTGAGCGCAGCGCTCGAAGTCGTCGCCAAGGTTGCTGGTCTGGAAACGAAGGTGACTGGCCTGGGGGCCGCCGTGGGGGAGGACGTGGCGTCCTTGGCGGCGATGCCGGGGACGCCGATGGCGCCGGATCTGACCCGTGGGGCGACCTCTACGCCTGGCTGATTACGGCGACCGGCTGGACGTGGCGGCACATCGACGAGGAGGTCACGCTGCCGCAGGTGGCGAGCCTCGCCGCCTTCTGGCGGCACACGCCGCCGGCCGCACTGCAGCTRCGCCGCATTGCGTTGGCGATCGGCATCAAGCCCGACATCAGTGCGGCACCCGTGGCGCGATCGGGAAGCGCGATGAAACAGGCGATGGAGCGAACGATGGCACAGGCCGAGCAGCTCGGCATCCCGATCCACCGCGGCCCRGTCGACGACCCGCTGATGGCACTCCTCGACGACTGATCTCGACGACTGACCTGGTCGTCACTCCTTCAACGAAGCATTCGAACCCGGACCTCACCCCCGCATGACCGATCCCCGCGCCAGAGTCGTCGTCGACGGCGATGTCACCCCGCTGCGCCAGGCGCTGCGTGCCGGTCTGCAGAACGTCCAGCAGTTCGGCGATGACGCTGCGACGGGCTTCGRCAAGGTCAACGGCCCCCTGGAGTCGATCCGCGGCAAGTTCATGGCACTGACTGCAGTGCTGGGCGGTGGCGCACTCTTCAGCAAGGCGATCGAGCAGACCGCCAAGTTCCAGGAAGAGAGCATCCAGCTCGGCAAGTCGCTGGGCGTCTCGGCTACGGGCGCCAGCACATGGATCGCCGCACTCGAAGATGTGGGTGCGACCACAGACCAGATGTCCACCGCGGGCCGGGGCCTGCTGAAACACCTGAACGAGGACGAGGGCGCGCTCAACAAGCTCGGCCTCGCCACGCGCGACAGTGCCGGCGCGCTGCGCCCGATGAACGAGCTGATGCTGGACGCCATCAAGCTCACCAGCGACTTCAAGGAAGGCACCGACCGGGACATCGCCGCCAGCCAGCTCTTCGGCAAGGGCATCGACGCCAGCTCGGCGCTGCTGAAGCTCAACAGCGACACGGTGCGCGAGAACGCCGAACTGATGGGAGAACTCGGCCTGCTGGTTGGACAGGAACAAGTCGACGCCTACAACGCGTTCGACTCCGCCGGCGACAAGGCCGCGCTCGTCATGAAGGGCTTCGCCAACACCATCGGTACCGTCCTGATGCCGGTCGTCACGAAGCTCGCCGAGTGGTTCGTTGCGGTCGGGCCAACCGCCATCACGGTGACCCGCGGCGCAATCGGCGGGCTGACCGCCGTCTTCTGGGGCCTCAAGAACGCGGTCGTCGTCGTGTGGGAGGTGCTCAATGGCCTGGTGGTCACCGTGGCCGAGCCGCTGCGGGCGCTCGGCTCCGGCCTGTACAAGCTGATGAGCGGCGACCTGAAGGGTGCGCAGGACGAGCTGATGGGTTGGCCGGCGCRCATCGGGGAGGCCTGGGCCAAGGCCTGGGACAACATCGTCGCGTCCAGCACCGAGACCCGCGACCGCCTGGCAGCGATTTTCATTCCCGACCAGACAGAGGCCGCACCGTCCGGCGGCGGCACCCGCAGCGCGACGCTGAAGGGCAAGGGCGACAAAGACAAGGACGGCGCCAGCTCGTACATGAGCTACTACGAGGCCATGCTCGCCGAGGAGAAGCG
>NZ_JBFUGN010000449.1:0-4866 GCF_056402895.1 Rhizobacter sp. P3_B12
GGCTTTGCCGGGCCGCTGGCGGCGCCCCCTTGGGGGGAGGCGCCGAAGGCGCTTCGGGGGGGTCAATATTCGTAGGCGCCGACGTCGATCTTGCCGTTCAGCGGTCGAGCGGTGCCGATGTAGTCGGTCGTGACCAGCGAGGTCGCGACACCGGTGTTGATCGCCGGGCTGCCGGTCGACAGCGTCAGCGGCTTGCTGGTCGCGCCGGTCACGGTGGTGCTGGCGTACTTCGGGTCGACGATGCGGCTGGTGTCGGTGCGGCCGGAGCTCGCGGTCGCGTACTGCAGGGCCCACAGCGACGCCGAGACGCTGTTGTCCTTCAGCATGAAGGTCGGCGCGCCGCCGGTCACCCAGTAGATGTTGCCGTCGATGCGCAGCGTCGAGAAATCGGCCAGCGCGTCGGCGTTCACCTTGATCAGCGGGCGTCCGGCCGAGCCGTAGATGATGTTGTTGTAGATCTCGATGTTGACGCCCTTGGTGCCGATCTCCGACTCGTTCGACASGAAGATCGAGCCCTGCCCGGCGGTGGCGGTGTTGTAGCAGCTGTTGTTGTAGATGCGCACGTTCGACGACGACGAGGTCGCGACGCAGGCCCAGGTGGCGTTGACSACCACGTTGTTGCGCACGATGCCGTCGTAGCTCTCGTAGYKGCCRTCGRCCAGSCGRTCGGWRTCGGTCTCCTGGCCGAGCATGATCGCGTGGCCGTTGTCGSYGCGSCCGATGTTSWMSAGCAGGTTGTTCTCGAAGAYCGTGCTGCGCGCRTTGCCCTTGGCGTACATGCCGAARTCGGGCACGTCGTGCACGTAGTTGCCGGCCACGCGGGTGTTGTTGGCGCCGACGATGTCSAYGCCCTGCGCRTTGSTGCCCGGCGTCACGACGCTGCTGCTCTGGTAGATCTCGTTGTCCAGCACCTCGACGTCATTCGCGGTGCGCACCAGCTTGACGATGTCGGCGACGCTGCAGCACAGCGTGTTGCCCTGGATGCGCACCTTGGCGGTGTCGATCTTGATCACGTTGCCGTCGTCGCCGCCGGCCGTGCTGCCGCGCACTTCCATGCCCTGGATCGTCCACCAGCTGGCGAAGCAGTCGGTGTTGCCGGTGCCGCTGCCGATGGCGTCTTCGTCGCAGGCGCTGTTGTAGAAGTAGATCGTCGGGCCGGCGCCGGTGCGCTGCAGCACCGGGCGCTCGCCGTTGTAGCCGCGCATCGTGATGCGGGCAGTCGAGGTGCCGGCGGTGCGGATCACCACCGCCTCGGAGTAGGTGCCGGCGCGCACTTCGATGATGTCGCCCGCGGTCGCGACGCCGACCGCCTTCGTGATGCTCTTGAACGGCGCGGCCAGCGTGCCGGCGGCGCTGTCGCTGCCGGTGGTGGCGACGAACCAGCTCTTGCCGCTGGTGCCACCACCACCGCCGCCGGTGCTGGTGGCGGTGAACGTGGCGGTGACCGATTTCGCGGCGTTCATCGTCAGCGCGCAGGTGCTGCTGCCCGTGCAGGCGCCGCCCCAGGCGGTGAAGGTGTAGCCGGTGGCCGGCGTCGCGGTCAGCGTGACGGCGGTGCCGGCATTGAAGCTCGCGGCGCAGCTGCTGCCGCAGGCGATGTTGCCGCCGCTCGAGGCCACCGTGCCGCTGCCCACCTTGGTGACGGCCAGCGCATAGGTGTTCAGCGTGAACACGGCGCCGGCCTGCGTCGCGGCGCTGACCTTCACGGTGCAGGTGCCGCCGGTGGCCGTCACGGTGCCGGTCGCCGCGCAGGCGCCGCTCCAGCCGCTGAAGGTCGAGGTGCTGCCGCTCGCCGCCGTCAGCGTCACGCTGGTGCCGGAGGTCACGGTGCTGCTGCAGGTGGTCGGGCAGTTGATGCCGGACGGGTTCGAGGTCAGCGTGCCCTGGCCGGTGCCGGTCACGGTGGTGGTCAGCGCGAAGGAGCTGGCCGGGATCGCGGCGAAGGTGGCGGCCACCGTGCGCGCGGCCGACATCGTCACCACGCAGGTGTTGGTGCCCGAGCAGCCCGCGCCGCTCCAGCCACTGAACGAATAGCCGCTGGCCGGCGCCGCGCTGAGCGTGACGACGGTGTTCTGGTCATAGCTGTGCGCGCAGGTGCTGCCGCACGAAATGCCGGCCGGCGAGGAGCTCACCGTGCCCGAGCCGGTGACCGTGACGCCGAGTGCGAAGGTCGGCACCGCGACGGCCGTGAAGCTGACGCTGACGCTGCGCGCCGAGCTCATCGTGACCTGGCAGGTGCTGCCGGTGCAGCTGACGCCGCTGCCGCTCCAGGCGCCGACGGTGTAGCCGGAGGCGGGCGTGGCCGTCAGCGTGACGACCGTGCCGGCGGCGTAGGTGCCGCTGCAATCGGTGGCCGTGCTGCACGAGAACGGCGAAGCGCCGGCGACGCTGCCGGAGCCGGCGACCGTCACGCTCAGCGCGTACTCGGGCGCGTCCACGGCGCTGAAGGTCGCGACCAGCGACTTCGACTGGTCGAGCATCACCGCGCAATCGCCGGTGCCGGTGCACGCGACGCCGACCCCGCTCCAGCCGACGAACTGGTTGCCCTGTGCCGCGGCCGCATGCAGCGTGACCTCGGTGTTCTTCGTGTACGAGCCGGAGCAGTCGCTGCCGCAGTCGATGCCGTTCGGCGTCGACGCGACCGTGCCCTGGCCGATGCGGTTGATGGACAGCACCGACATCTGCGGCGCGGGCGACGGGGCGTCGCCGTCATCGCTCTTCGATCCGCCGCAGGCCGCGAGGGCGGCGCCGAGCACGAACATCGTCAGATACTTCGAGACACAAGAGAGAGCGGGGATCGAGGTCGGGGACATCACGCGGTTCCAGCTGACACCAGGATCCGACACGGTCCCTGGACCGGACGGATTGTGTTGGCACCCACTCACCAACCTGTGTCCAGATGTGGGATAGACACGTTACAGATGGCTGTGGTGGGCATCCGACGAATGGACCGGCGCGTGGGCACCCACTCGCGATGATTCGTGGTGCAGCGCACACAGACYGTCCATCGGATGTCCGAATGGCTGACATCGCGGCGCCGGACTGTCGGCCGTGTGCAACGACTGCGGCCTCGGGGGCCCGAACGGGCGGCCGCCCGCACCCCCGGGTTCGCGGGGAGGCTGTTACAAAAACAATCGGAAAAGTCTGCCTGTTCCCGTGGCACGCGCGGCAGAAGTTGCAGCACCAACCCCGTAACTCAGGGATTGGCGCTGCGGGGTGGTTCTCCGATCATCCCGACCATTCCAAAAGGGGAGCGGCAGCAAGGTTCGGGGGCTGTATCGGTAATCGGGGCGAGTTTGAAACAAACCCTTCCACTACCATCTGTCTTTCGTCCGGCGATGCACTCTCTTCCGTGGCAACGCTGGGCTTTTTCAATATGCCGCGCGAGATTCGCGGCCCACTTTCAAACCATAGATTCATGACCACCGTTGCTATCGTCGGCCTGGGGTATGTCGGATTGCCGCTTGCAGTTGAATTCGGCAAGAAATACAAGACCATCGGGTTTGATTTGTCGGCGCCGAAAATCGCCGCCTACCGCGAACACATCGACCCGACCGGCGAAGTCAGCACCGAGGCGCTGAAGGCCGCGAGCCAGCTGCACCCGACCACCGACGCGAGCGCACTGAAGGAAGCCGACTTCATCGTCGTCGCGGTGCCGACGCCGGTGGACGACGCCCACAACCCCGACCTGTCGCCGCTGGTGGGCTCGAGCACCTCGGTCGGCCGCAACCTGAAGCGCGGCGCGACGATCGTCTTCGAATCCACCGTCTACCCCGGCGCGACCGAAGAGGTCTGCATCCCGATCATCGAGCGCGAGTCCGGCCTGAAGTGGAAGCAGGATTTCTTCGTCGGCTATTCGCCGGAGCGCATCAACCCGGGCGACAAGCAGCACACGCTGACGACCATCACCAAGGTGGTGTCGGGCGACACGCCCGAGACGCTGAAGCTGGTGGCCGAGATGTACGGCAGCATCATCACCGCCGGCGTCTACCCGGCGACGAGCATCAAGGTGGCCGAGGCCGCGAAGGTGATCGAGAACACCCAGCGCGACCTGAACATCGCGCTGGTCAATGAACTCTCGCTGATCTTCCACCGCATCGGCATCGACACGCTCGAGGTGCTGGAGGCCGCCGGCACCAAGTGGAACTTCCTGCCGTTCCGACCGGGGCTGGTCGGCGGGCATTGCATCGGCGTCGACCCGTACTACCTGACCCACAAGGCCGAGCGCCTGGGCTACCACCCGCAGGTCATCCTGGCCGGGCGCCGCATCAACGACGGCATGGCCAAGTACGTGGCCGAGCAGACGATCAAGAACATGATCCAGGCCGGCTTCCAGGTGAAGGGCGCCAACGTCATCGTGCTGGGCCTGACCTTCAAGGAAGACTGCCCGGACCTGCGCAACTCGAAGGTGATCGACGTGGTGCGCGAGCTCGAGAGCTACGGCGTGACGGTGCATGTGCACGACCCGGTGGCCGCGGCCGACGAGGCCAGGCACGAGTACGGCGTCGACCTGGTCGGCTGGGAGGCGCTGCCGAAGGCGCAGGCCCTGGTGGCCGCCGTCCCGCACAAGGCGCTGAAGGCGCGTCCGATCGACGACTACGTCGCCAAGCTGGTGCCGAACGGCCTGTACGTCGACGTCAAGAGCCAGGCCGATGCGAAGGCGCTGCGGGCACGCGGCCTGAACGTGTGGCGCCTGTGATCACGAACGAGGCGACGACTGCCATGCCGAACGAGTTCCTGGACCCCGTGCTCGAACAGCTGCGCGCCGCGCCGCGCCGCTGGCTCGTCACCGGCAGCGCCGGCTTCATCGGCTCGCACCTGCTGGAGAACCTGCTGCGCGCCGGCCAGCAGGTCACGAGCCTGGAC
>NZ_JBFUGN010000450.1:0-4852 GCF_056402895.1 Rhizobacter sp. P3_B12
ATGTCGATCTCACGCAGACGAACACGCAAACACCCCGACGCACGCAACCGCGTCAGCACATGGCTCACCGTCTCGATCCGCAGCCCCAGGTGGCTGCCRATGTCTTCGCGGCTCATCGGCAAGCGGAGCTCGGTACTCGATTGACCGCGCTCCTGCGCACGCTCGGAGAGTCCCAGCAGGAACGCCGCAATGCGCGCCCCCGCCTGCCGCTGCCCGAGCAGCCGCATCAGCGCATGGTCGCGCACGATCTCGCGGCTCATCAGCTGATGGAAACGGCGCTGCAGCATCCCTGACGCGGCCAACGCCTGCTCGACCTGGTCGAACGGCAGTTCGCACACCTCGGAATCCTGCAGCGCGATCGCCTGGCAGCGGTGCAGGCCCGAGTCGATCGCATCCAGCCCGAGCAGGTCACCCGGCAACGCGAAGCCGGTCACGCGCCCGCGCTGCGGCGGCACGCCGACGCAGGTCTTGAAACTGCCGATGCGCACCGCGTACAGCGAGGCAAAGGTCTCGTCCTCCAGGAACAGCGTGTCCCCCGCGGCCACCGCCCGCACGCTGCCGGCCACGCTGGCCGCGATGTCGTCGCGCACCACCGGCAGACACAGGTGGCGCCGCTCGCACAGCATGCACTCGGGTTCGTCCGGCAGCACCGGCAAATGGATCATCGAAGACATGGCACGACGCGCCGCAGCGCTCCATCGGGTTGAGTGGCTCGACGGCATTGTGGGAGGCAGGGTGCGACCGCCAATTGATCCAACGCAAGCCGCCACGGCGCGCCGCGCGCGACAGTGCCGGCATGAACGCCGCACACCCCTCCCCCGCGCTCGACGACGACCTGCTGCGCCGCTTCGATGTGCCCGGCCCGCGCTACACCTCGTACCCGACGGCCGACCGCTTCGGCGAGTCATTCGACGCGCAGCAGTACCAGCGGATGCTGGTCGCGCGCAACGGCAGCACCGCGCCGCTGTCGATCTACGTGCACATCCCGTTCTGCGAATCGGTCTGCTACTACTGCGCCTGCAACAAGGTGATCACGCGGCACCACGAGCGCGCGGCCGGGTACCTCGATGCACTCGACACCGAGATCGAGTTGCACGTCACCGCGCTCGGCAGCGGGCTGCCGGTGTCGCAGCTGCACCTCGGCGGCGGCTCGCCCACCTTCCTCAGCGATGCCGAGCTGACGCGGCTGATGTCGACGCTGCGCGGCGCGTTCAACCTGCTGCCCGATGCCGAGATCTCGATCGAGGTCGACCCGCGCACCGTCACGCCGGCACGCCTGTCGCACTTCCGCACGCTCGGCTTCAACCGCATCAGCTTCGGCGTGCAGGACATCCAGCCCGAGGTGCAGCAGGCCGTGCACCGCGTGCAGCCGTTCGAGGACGTGCGCGTGCTGGTCGCCGCCGCGCGCGTGCAAGGTTACGAATCGATCAACGTCGACCTGATCTACGGGCTGCCGAAACAGACGCCGCAGAGCCTCGCCGAGACGGTGGCACGCGTCGCCGAGTTGCGCCCCGACCGCGTCGCGCTGTACGGCTACGCGCACCTGCCGGAGCGCTTCAAGCCGCAGCGGCGCATCGTCACGGCCGAACTGCCGACCGGCGCCGATCGCGTGGCGATGCTGCGCGGCGCGATCCGCGGCTTCCTCGCCGCCGGCTATGAAGACATCGGCATGGACCACTTCGCACTGCCCGGCGACGCCCTCGCCCGCGCGCGCCGCGCCGGCCGGCTGCACCGCAACTTCCAGGGCTACAGCACCCAGCCCGATTGCGACCTGATCGCCCTCGGCGTCTCGGCGATCGGCCGCATGGGCAGCAGCTACAGCCAGAACGCGAAGACCCTGCCCGAGTACTACGAGGCGCTCGCGCAACGCCGCTTCCCGGTGGTGCGCGGCCTCGCGCTCGACCGCGACGACCTGCTGCGCCGCGACGTGATCATGGCGCTGATGTGCCAGGGCCGCGTCGACCTCACCACGCTCGGCCATGCGCACGATGTCGACGGCGCGGCGTACTTCGCGCCCGAGCTGGCCTCGCTGCAGGTGTTCGTGGCCGACGGCCTGGTCGAGATCGACGATGACCACGGCGCGACCGTGCAGGTGACGCCGCGCGGCTGGCTGCTGGTGCGCGCAATCGCGATGGTGTTCGATCGCCACCTGCAGGCCGCGCGTGCCCGGGTGCGCGAAGGCAAACACCCCGCCGAAGCCGGCGGCGCGCGCTTCTCGCGCGTGCTGTGACGGTGCAGCGATGAGCCTCGCGCTGCTCACCGGCGCCGCGCTGCTCGGCCTCGCCGGCTCGGCGCATTGCGCGGCGATGTGCGGTGCCAGCAGCGCCGCCGTCGTGCGCACCTGCAGTGCAGCGAGTGGCAGTCGCCCGTTGCCGGCCACCCTCGCATTCCAGGGCGGACGCCTGCTCGGCTATGCGCTCGGCGGGGCGCTGGTGGCGTCGAGCGTCTCGGCCCTCGCCTGGCTCGGCCAGGCCACGCCGGCCTTGCGGCCGCTGTGGGCCTTGCTGCACGTGGCCGGCGTCGCACTCGGGCTGTGGCTGCTGTTCAGCGGCCGGCAGCCGCGCTGGCTCGCACAGCTCGGGCAGCCGCAGCAGCCGGTGCAGGCGCCGCGCGCCGACGGCTGGCAGGTGATGGCCGGCCCGCTGAAGGCCGGCGCCGCCGGCAGCCTGTGGGTCGCGTGGCCGTGCGGGCTGCTGCAATCGGCACTGGTGCTTGCGGCCCTGGCCGACGGCGCGCTGGCCGGTGCCGGCGTGATGACCGCGTTCGGCCTCGCGTCGTCGCTCGCGCTGTGGGGCGCCCCCGTGCTGTGGGCCCGGCTCGACCGGCGCGCACTCGCGTGGAGCATCCGCCTCGCCGGGCTGTGCCTGGTGCTCGGCTCGGGCTGGTCGCTCGGCCACGGGCTGTGGCCGGATTCGGCGCTGTTCTGCGCGACCTGATTTCGGTCGCCCGTCAGCGCCGGTACAAGCCTTCGATCTCCTGCTCGAAGCGCACCATCAGGTTGTGCCGCTTCAGCTTCAGCGTCGGCGTCATCAGGCTGTTTTCCACCGTCCACGGCTCCAGGCTCAGCCACACCGCGCGCGGCACGCCGTAGCGCGGGAACGCCGCCGCCAGCTGCGCCATGCGCTGCAGCGCGGCTTGCTGCACCGCCGGCAGGTTCAGGCTCTCGGGGGGCACCGGGTCGACGCCGAGCGACTGCGCGAAGGCCTGCCACTGCGTGCGGCCGAGCACCGCCACCGCGGCGATGAACGGCCGGTTCTCGCCGAGCACGAAGACCTGGCTGAACAGCGGGTCGGCCGCGATCGCCAACTCCAGGTCGGCCGGCGCGATCTTCTCGCCGGTCGAGGTGACGATGATCTCCTTGATGCGCCCGAGGATGCGCACCCGGCCGCCGTCGTCGATCGACGCCTGGTCGCCGGTGCGCAGCCAGCCGTTGTCGGTGAACGCACGCGCGCTGTCCTCCGGCCGCTTCCAGTACCCCTTCATCACGTTCGGGCCGCGCACCTGCAGCTCGCGGTTCTCGCCCAGGCGCAGCTCGACGCCCTGCAGCGCGGTGCCGACGGTCGCCGGATCGTTGTGCTCCAGCGTGTTGGCCGCGATCACCGGCGAGGTCTCGGTCATGCCATAGCCCTGCAGCACCGGCACGCCGAGACCAAGGAAGCAGCGCGCGAGCGCCGCCGACAGCGGTGCGCCCCCGCTGACGGCCACGCGCAGCCGGCCGCCGAAGCTCGCGCGCAACGGGCGGCCCACCAACGCATCGAGCAGCGGTGCGACCAGCAGCTCTGCCGCCGCCCACGGGCTCGCCTCGGTGGGCAGGCCCTGCTGCCGGCAGAAGCGCCGCCAGCCGACCGCCTGCGCCGCGTCGAACAGCCAGCGCTTCACGCGCGAGCCGGCCAGCCGCGCGTCGAGTTGCGCGCGCACGCGCTCGTAGATGCGCGGCACCGAGATCAGCACGGTCGGCCGCACGCTGCGCAGGTCCTCGGCCAGCAACGCGACCGAGCGCGCATGCGCCACGCAGCTGCCGGCCGCGATCGGCAGGTAGTAGCCCGCAGTGCGCTCGAAGGTGTGCGACAGCGGCAGGAACGACAGGAACACGTCGTCCGGCCCGGGCGCGACGTGCGCGAGCACCGCCATCACGTTCGCCACCACGTTGGCATGCGTCAGCATCACGCCCTTCGGCTTGCCGGTGGTGCCCGAGGTGTAGACGATCGCGGCCAGGTCGTCGTGCCGCGGCGGCGTGGCCGGCAGCTCGGCCTGGGCACCAGCCGCCAGCCATTCGCCCACGGCGATCACCGGGACGGCACCGCCCTGCCCGGCCGCCGCTGACGTTGCGGAGGTCGCTCCCACCACGACGACGCAGCGCAAGGCCGGCAGCGCGACGCCGGTGGCCCGGATCGCTTCCCACTGCGCCAGCTCCTGCACCATCAGCACGGCGGCCTCGCAATCGCCCAGGATGTAGGCGATGCTCGCCGGGTTGTCCAACGCATGCATCGGCACCGGCACGCCGCCGGCAGCCATCGTCGACAGGTCGGCCCACACCGCCTCGACGCCGTTCGGCAGCAGCAGCCCGACGCGCGAACCGGCCGGCAGGCGCAGCGCGGCCAGCGCGTGCGTCCAGCGCTGCACCGCGGCCGCGGCCTCGCGCCAGCTGAGCGCGACCCAGCGGTTCGTGGCGGYGTCGAAACGGCGGTAGGCGGTGTCTTCGGGGCTGCGCCGGACGCGCGCCTCGAAGAGTTCGGTCAGCGTGAGGACGTGGGACAGGGCGGAATCGGTGCGGCTCATCGGCGGCGATTCTCCCCGCATCGCCGGCCGTCGCCGGCGCGCAGGGGCTTCGCCGCTTGCGCCACGTCAAGCC
>NZ_JBFUGN010000451.1:0-4847 GCF_056402895.1 Rhizobacter sp. P3_B12
GGATTGTCGGATTGTCAGTGGGCGGCGCTCAAGCTCCGGGGCGCTTCATCTGGCACGAGGTGGGCGTGCTCGACACGTAGGGCTCGTAGAACTTGTCCGGCACGAAGGTGAAGCCGGTGCCTTCCACGTTGTACTTGTTCTTCGCATCGACCTTGCGCCAGGTGCTCAGGTACAGGCCCTGCTGCATCTGGTGGTCGGAGGCGCGCATCGTGATCTCGCCGCTGAAGCCCTTCACCGTGATGCCTTCCATCGCGGCGGCCACCTTCACCGGGTCGGTGCTCTTGGCCTTGGCCATCGCGGCCGGCAGCATCGTGAAGATGTTGTAGATGTCGGTGGTGAAGAAGTCTTCCTTGAACTTCTTGTTGAACTCCTCGCCGACCGCAGCGATGTCGCCCGGGATGTTGTGGTGGGCGTACGCGATCATCTTGACCTTGCCCTCGCCGGCCGCGCCGATCGCGGTGGGCGTGCCGATCACGCTCGCGTAGTAGGTGTAGAAGGTGACGTCCAGGCCGGCGTCCTTCGCGGCCTTGATCAGCAGCGTCAGGTCCTGGCTCCAGTTGCCGGTGATCACGGTGTCGGCGCCGCTCTGCTTGATCTTCGCGACGTAGGGCGAGAAATCCTTCACCTGGCCGAGCGGCGTCAGGTCGTCGCCGACGATCTGGATGTCGGGGCGCTTGCGGGCCAGCGTTTCCTTCGCGAACTTCGAGACCTGCTGGCCGTGCGAGTAGTTCTGGTTGATCAGGTAGACCTTCTTGATGGCCGGCTGGTCCTTCATGTAGGTCGTCATCGCCTCCATCTTCATCGAGGTGTCGGCGTCGAAGCGGAAGTGCCAGTAGTTGCACTTGCTGTTGGTGAGGTCCGGGTCGACCGCGGAGTGGTTCAGGAACACGATCTCCTTGCCCGGGTTGCGCTCGTTGTGCTTGGACACCGCGTCGATGATGGCGGCCGCCGCGCCCGAGCCGTTGCCCTGCGTGACGTAGCGGAAGCCCTGGTCGATGGCTGCCTTCAGCACGTTCAGGCTCTCTTGTGGCGAGGCCTTGTTGTCGAAGCCGACCACCTCGAAGGTGACGCCGGCCGGGTTCTTCTTGCCGCTGATGCGCTCGGCCATGAACTGGAAGCTCTTCAGCTGGTTCGCACCGAGGCTCGCGAACGGCCCGGACAGCGGATCGATCCACGCGATCTTGACGGTTTCTCCGGCTTGCGCAAAGGCGATGCCGGCGTGCAGCGAGAAGGCCGCTGCCACTGAAAGGCCGAAAAGCTTTCTGGTGAATTCCATGGCTTCCTCGCGGGGTGATTGCGACAAGGCCGAACGGTAATGGAAGCGGATGGAGACTGTTTGAGGGACTACCCGACAAGCCGTGTCGCGCGTGGGACATCGGAGCGGGCAAAGGCGCGGGCGGGGGGTGTAGGGCTCGCCGCACCCGCCTTCAAGCGCCGACTCAAGAAGCAGTAGGCAGCTTGTAGCCCTTGAATTGATCCCGCAGCTTCAGCTTCAGCATCTTGCCGGTGGCCGTGTGCGGGATCTCGTCGACGAAGGCGACATCGTCCGGAATCTGCCATTTCGCGATGCGCCCCTCGAACCAGCCGAGCAACTCGCGGGCGTCGAGCGCGACGCCCGGCTTGCGCACCACCACCAGCAGCGGCCGCTCGTCCCACTTCGGGTGCGCGCAGGCGATCACCGCCGCCTCGTGCACGCCCGGGTGGCCCATCGCGATGTTCTCCAGCTCGATCGAGCTGATCCACTCGCCGCCGGACTTGATCACGTCCTTGCTGCGGTCGGTGATCTGCATGAAGCCGTCAGGGTTGATCGTCGCGACATCGCCGGTCGGGAACCACGATTGGCCGTCGACCTCGACCAGCGGAGACTCCCTGGGGTCACCCGACTTCTGCCCGAAGTAGTTCTGGATCACCCAGGGCCCGCGCACCAGCAGGTTGCCCGAAGCCGCGCCGTCCCACGGCAGCGGGCGCCGGTCGTCGTCGACGATCAGCATGTCGACGCCGTAGACCACGCGGCCCTGYGTCTCCAGCAGCTTGTGGCGCGCCGCATCATCGAGCCCGGCATGCTTGGCCTTCAGCTTCGACAGCGTGCCCAGCGGCGACATCTCGGTCATGCCCCAGGCGTGGATCACCTCGACCCGGTGCTCCTCTTCCAGCGCCCGCATCATCGACGGCGGGCAGGCCGAGCCACCGATCACGGTGCGGCGGAAGCTGCTGAACTTCAGGCCGTTCTGCTTCACGTAGTTCAGCAGCCCGAGCCACACCGTCGGCACGCCGGCGCTGAAGGTGACGCGCTCGGTCTCGAACAGCTCGTACAGCGACTTGCCGTCGAGGTGCGGCCCCGGCAGCACCAGCTTGGCGCCGACCAGCGCGCCGGCATACGGCAGGCCCCAGGCGTTGACGTGGAACATCGGCACGACCGGCAGGATCACGTCGGCAGCCGAGCAGCCCATCGAATCGGGCAGCGCCGCCGCGAAGGCATGCAGCAGCGTCGAGCGGTGGCTGTAGACGGCACCCTTCGGATGGCCGGTGGTGCCCGAGGTGTAGCAGATGCTCGACGCGGTGTTCTCGTCGAACTGCGGCCAGGCGTAGGCGCCGTCCTCGGCCTCGACCAGGTCTTCGTAGCAGGCCAGGTTCGGCAGCGGGCTGCCAGGCGGCATGTGCGCGCGGTCGGTCATCAGCACGAAGTGCTTCACCCCGGCGAGCTGCGGCGCGAGCTTCTCGACCAGCGGCAGGAAGCCGAGGTCGAAGCACAGCACCTTGTCCTGCGCATCGTTGGCGATCCACGCGATCTGCTCGGGGAAGAGCCGCGGGTTGATGGTGTGGCAGACCAGGCCCGAGCCGGAGCTGCCGTAGTAGATCTCGACGTGCCGGTAGCCGTTCCAGGCCAGCGTCGCGACGCGGTCGCCGGCCTCGCAACCCAGCCGCGCCAGCGCCTGGGCCAGCTTGCGCGAGCGCAGCTCCAGGTCCTTCCAGGTGGTGCGGTGGATGTCGCCCTCGCAGCGCTTCGAGACGATCTCGGTGTCCGCCGCATGCCGCGCGGCATGCACGGCCAGCGAGGAGATCAGCAAGGGCATCTGCATCATCTGGCCCATCAGGCGTGACATGGACTTCTCCCGCATGAAAACGTTTTTCGGTGCGGGAAATGATAGGAAGGGTCGAGCGCGGGCCGGCTGGCTGTTTACCCGCCCCCCACACGCGGCCGAATCCAGGGCTTACCCACCCCGCCGGCTCGATTCGCCCCGGTCATTACACTTTCGGCCCTATGAGCGCCCTGCCTATTTCTGTTCCGATGCCGCCGCTGATGGGCGCCGACTGGCCCAACCGCTTCGCCGCGCTGGGCAGCGACTTCTTCACCGAACTGCCGCCGCAAGGCCTGCCCGACCCGCACTGGGTCGCCTGGAGCGCCGATTGCGCCCGCCTGCTCGGCCTGCCCGAAGCGCCGCCCGCCGACCCGCGACTGCTCGCCGCCCTCAGCGGCAACCTCGCCGAGGCGCCGATGCAGCCGCTGGCCAGCGTCTACAGCGGCCACCAGTTCGGCGTCTGGGCTGGCCAGCTGGGCGACGGCCGCGCGCTGTGGCTGGGCGAACTGCAGACGCCTGCCGGGCCGATGGAGATCCAGCTCAAGGGCGCCGGCCTCACGCCCTACTCGCGCATGGGCGACGGCCGCGCGGTGCTGCGCTCGTCGATCCGCGAGTTCCTGGCATCGGAGGCGATGCATGCGCTGGGCGTGCCGACCACGCGCGCGCTGAGCATCACCGGCTCGGCGCTGCCGGTGCGGCGCGAGGAGATCGAGACCGCCGCGGTCGTCACGCGCGTCGCGCCGTCGTTCATCCGCTTCGGCCACTTCGAGCATTTCGCGCACACCGAGCCGAACGTCGACGCACTGCGCCGGCTGGTCGATTTCGTGATCGACATCGCCTACCCCGAATGCCGCGGCGCGGCGCAACCGGCCGTCGCGCTGCTCGAGGCGGTGGCACGGCGCACCGCGCGCCTGATGGCCGACTGGCAGGCCGTCGGCTTCTGCCACGGCGTGATGAACACCGACAACATGTCGATCCTGGGCCTCACGATCGACTACGGCCCGTACGGCTTTCTCGACGCCTTCGACCCCGGCCACGTCTGCAACCATTCCGACCACCAGGGCCGCTACGCCTATGCGCGCCAACCGAACGTCGCGTTCTGGAACCTGCATGCGCTGGCCCAGGCGCTGCTGCCGCTGATCAACGAGCAGGACGACGCGCTCGAGGCGCTGGAGGCCTACAAGAGCGAGTTCGCCACGACGCTCGATGCGCGCATGGCCGCCAAGCTCGGCCTGTCTGACGCGCAGGACGGCGACCGGGCGCTCGCCGAGGGCCTGCTGCAGCGCATGGCCGCCGACCGCACCGACTTCAGCATCAGCTTCCGCCGGCTGGCCGGCTTCGACAGCCGCGACGGCGCGGCCAACGAGGCCCTGCGCGACCTCTTCATCGACCGCGAGGCCTTCGACGCCTGGGCACGGAACTATGCGGCGCGGTTGCGCTCCGAAAACAGCGTCGATGCCGAACGCGCCTTGCGGATGAACCGGGTGAACCCCAAGTACGTGCTTCGCAACCACCTGGCCGATACCGCGATCCGCGCGGCACGGGGTGGGGATTTCGGCGAGGTGCAGCGGCTGCTGAAAGTTCTGTCCGCGCCCTTCGACGAACAGCCCGAGCACGCGGCGTATGCCGATTTTCCGCCCGACTGGGCGCAACACATCGAGGTGTCCTGTTCATCATGAGTTCGAACGACCACGACCACCGCCCCGACGACGGCAGCCCCTACGGCGTCGCGAAGACCGACGCCGAATGGCGCGCCCAGCTGAGCCC
>NZ_JBFUGN010000452.1:0-4835 GCF_056402895.1 Rhizobacter sp. P3_B12
GCCTGCACCTGATCGCGCCTGCACCTGATCGCGCTGGGCCCCCGCGTCGCGGTGCTGACGGTCGACCCGTCGTCCACCGTCTCGGGCGGCTCCATCCTCGGCGACAAGACGCGCCTGGAGCAGCTGTCCGTCAACGACGCCGCCTACATCCGCCCGAGCCCGTCGTCGGGCACGCTCGGCGGCGTGGCCGAGAAGACCCGCGAGGCGATGCTGGTCTGCGAGGCCGCCGGCCACGACGTGGTGCTGGTCGAGACCGTCGGCGTCGGCCAGAGCGAGACCGCGGTCGCCAGCATGACCGACATGTTCGTGCTGCTGCACCTGCCCAATGCCGGCGACGACCTGCAGGCCATCAAGAAGGGCGTGATGGAGCTCGCCGACCTGGTCGTCATCAACAAGGCCGACCTCGACCCGGTGGCCGCGACCCGCGCCGAAGCCCAGATCACCAGCGCGCTGCGCGTCTTCAGCTTCCACGGCCGGCCCGACCACGTTCCCCCGGCACGCGTGATGCAGATCAGCGCGCTCAAGTCGCAAGGCATCGATGAATTCTGGCAACGCGTGCAGCAGTTCGCCGACGAGCGCCGCGCGAGCGGCGAGTTCGAACGCCGCCGCCAGCGCCAGGCCCAGGCCTGGATGTGGGACCTGATCCACGCGCGGCTGCACGCCGACTTCAAGCACCATCCCCGCGTGCACGCGGCGCTGGCCGGTGTCACGCAGGACGTCGCCGCCGCGCGCGTCGCCCCGTCATCGGCCGCGCACACGCTGCTGCGCCTTTTCTTCTCGTCCCCGTCTTCATCTCCGGAGTGAGCCGACATGCACGACATCCTCGAACAACTCGAAGCCAAGCGCGCGCTCGCCCGCCTGGGTGGCGGCGAGAAACGCATCGCCGCCCAGCACGGCAAGGGCAAGCTGACCGCGCGCGAGCGCATCGAGCTGCTGCTCGACGAAGGCACCTTCGAGGAATGGGACATGTTCGTCGAGCACCGCTGCCACGACTTCGGCATGGCCGACAACAAGGTGCCCGGCGACGGCGTCGTCACCGGCTACGGCATGATCAACGGCCGCCTCGTGTTCGTGTTCAGCCAGGATTTCACGGTGTTCGGCGGCGCGCTCAGCGAAGCCCATGCCGAGAAGATCTGCAAGGTGATGGACCAGGCGATGAAGGTCGGCGCGCCGGTGATCGGGCTCAACGATTCGGGCGGCGCGCGCATTCAGGAAGGCGTGGCTTCGCTCGGCGGCTATGCCGAGGTGTTCCAGCGCAACGTGATGGCCTCGGGCGTGGTGCCGCAGATCAGCATGATCATGGGGCCGTGTGCCGGCGGCGCGGTCTACTCGCCGGCGATGACCGACTTCATCTTCATGGTGAAGGACAGCTCGTACATGTTCGTCACCGGCCCCGAGGTCGTGAAGACCGTGACGCACGAAGAGGTGACGGCCGAGGAGCTGGGCGGCGCCGCCACCCACACCAGCCGCAGCGGCGTCGCCGACCTGGCCTTCGAGAACGACGTCGACGCGCTCGCGATGCTGCGCCGGCTCTACAACTACCTGCCGCTGAACAACCGCGAGAAGGCGCCGGTGCGGCCGAGCAACGACCCGGCCGAGCGCATCGACCTCTCGCTCGACACGCTGGTGCCCGACAACCCGAACAAGCCCTACGACATGAAGGAGCTGATCGTGAAGACCGCCGACGACGGCGACTTCTTCGAGCTGCAGCCCGAGTACGCGAAGAACATCATCATCGGCTTCTGCCGCATGGAGGGGCAGACGGTGGGCATCGTCGCGAACCAGCCGCTGGTGCTGGCCGGCTGCCTGGACATCAAGAGCAGCATCAAGGCGGCGCGCTTCGTGCGCTTCTGCGATGCGTTCAACATCCCGGTGGTGACCTTCGTCGACGTGCCGGGCTTCATGCCGGGCACCAGCCAGGAGTACGGCGGCATCATCAAGCACGGCGCCAAGCTGCTGTACGCGTACGCCGAGTGCACAGTGCCGAAGATCACGGTGATCACGCGCAAGGCCTATGGCGGCGCGTACGACGTGATGAGCTCCAAGCACCTGCGCGGGGACGTGAACTTCGCGTGGCCGAACGCCGAGATCGCGGTGATGGGGGCGAAGGGCGCGGTGGAGATCATCTTCCGCGACGAGAAAGGCGATCCGGCCAGGCTGGCCGCGCGCGAGGCCGAATACAAGGCCAAGTTCGCGAATCCGTTCGTGGCCGGCGCACGCGGCTTCATCGACGATGTGATCCAGCCGCACGAGACGCGCCGGCGCATCTGCCGGTCGCTGGTGATGCTGCGCAACAAGAAGATCGAGAACCCGTGGCGCAAGCACGGGAACATTCCGCTGTGAGGGGCATGAAGATGTTCACCAAGATCCTGATCGCCAACCGCGGCGAGATCGCCTGCCGCGTGATCCACACCGCGAAGAAGATGGGCATCCAGACGGTCGCCGTCTATTCCGATGCCGATCGCGACGCCCGCCACGTGGAGCTGGCCGACGAAGCGGTGCACATCGGCCCGGCGCCGTCGCGCGAGTCCTACCTGGTGATGGACAAGATCATCGCCGCCTGCAAGCAGACCGGCGCGCAGGCGGTGCACCCGGGCTACGGCTTCCTGAGCGAGAACGAGGAGTTCGCGCGCCGCGTCGAGGAAGAAGGCATCGTCTTCATCGGTCCGAAGCATGCGTCGATCGCCGCGATGGGCGACAAGATCGCCTCGAAGAAGCTTGCCGCGGCGGCGTCGGTCAACACCATTCCCGGCCACAACGCCGCGATCGACACCGCGCAGCATGCGGTCGAGATCGCGAAAGGCATCGGCTACCCGGTGATGATCAAGGCGAGTGCCGGCGGCGGCGGCAAGGGCCTGCGCGTCGCGTTCAACGACAAGGAGGCGTTCGAAGGCTTCACCGCGTGCCAGAACGAGGCCCGCAACAGCTTCGGCGACGACCGCGTGTTCATCGAGAAGTTCGTCGAGGAGCCGCGCCACATCGAGATCCAGGTGCTGGGCGATGCGCACGGCAACACCGTCTACCTGTGGGAGCGCGAGTGCTCGATCCAGCGCCGCCACCAGAAGGTGATCGAAGAGGCGCCCAGCCCGTTCCTCGATGAGAAGACCCGCCAGGCGATGGGCGAGCAGGCGGTGGCGCTCGCGAAGGCAGTGAACTACCAGTCGGCCGGCACGGTGGAGTTCGTGGTCGGCAAGGACCGCAGCTTCTACTTCCTCGAGATGAACACCCGGCTGCAGGTGGAGCACCCGGTGACCGAAGGCATCACCGGGCTCGACCTGGTGGAGCTGATGATCCGCGTGGCCGCCGGCGAGAAGCTGCCGTTCACGCAAGGGCAGATCAAACGCGACGGCTGGGCGATGGAATGCCGCATCAACGCCGAAGACCCGTTCCGCAATTTCCTGCCGTCGACCGGCCGGCTGGTGCGCTACCTGCCGCCGCAGCAGCAGGGCGGCGTGCGCGTGGACACCGGCGTCAGCGAGGGCGGCGAGATCCCGATGTTCTACGACTCGATGATCGCGAAGCTGATCGTGCACGGCCGCGACCGGGCCGACGCGATCGCGAAGATGCGCGAGGCGCTGAACGGCTTCGCGATCCGCGGCATCAACTCGAACATCCCGTTCCAGGCGGCGCTGCTCGCGCATCCGAAGTTCGTCGCCGGCGACTTCAACACCGGCTTCATCGCCGAGCATTTCCCGAAGGGCTTCTCGGCCGAACTGGTGACGCCTGCCGATCCGCTGTTCCTGCGCGCGCTGGCGGCGGTGGCGAACCGCCAGCACCTGGAGCGCGCGGCGCGCATCAGCGGGCAGATGCCGGGGCATGAGTTCCAGGTCGGCGATGCCTTCGTCGTCGTCGTGCCGCTGGGCGAGGGGCGCAGCGAGCGCACCGCGCTGACGGTTCGGCCGCAGGGCGGGGCCTACGAGGTGCGCATCGGCGACGCGCAGTACCTGATCGAGTTCGATTCGAACCTGCGCGACCTGGTGATCCACGGGCACTGCAACGGCCAACCCTTTGTCGCGCAGATCGAGCGGCTGGGCCTGCCGTACCGCGTCTCGCACGACGGCGCGCAGATCGAGGCGCGCGTGCTGGCACCGCGCGTGGCCGAACTGCAGGCGCTGATGCCGTTCAAGGCGCCGCCGGATCTGTCCAAGTTCCKGCTGTCGCCGATGCCCGGCTTGCTGGTCGACGTGGCGGTGACGCCGGGGCAGCAGGTGCGCGCCGGCGAGCGGCTCGCGACGATCGAGGCGATGAAGATGGAGAACATCCTGGTGGCGTCGCAGGACGCCGTGGTTGCCGAGGTGTCGGCCGCGAAGGGCGAGAGCCTGGCGGTCGATCAGGTCATCATCCGGTTTCAGTGAGTTGCGGGCAGGGCTTCGACAGGCTCAGCCCGAACGGAAGGCACCCGTTCGCCCTGAGCTTGTCGAAGGGCCGCACTGAGCCTGCCGAAGTGCCGTACACGACAAGGAATTCACGATGAACACGCGTCCCTTCAAGGTGCTGGGCATCCAGCAGGTCGCGATCGGCGCCGAGCGCAAGGAGCGCCTGCGCACGCTGTGGGTCGACATGCTGGGCCTCGAGGTCACCGGCAACTTCGTCAGCGAGCGCGAGAACGTCGACGAGGACATCTGCGCGATGGGGCATGGTGCGTTCAAGGTCGAGGTCGACCTGATGCAGCCGCTCGACCTGCAGAAGAAGCCGGCGGTGCACACGACGCCGCTGAACCACATCGGGCTGTGGATCGACGACCTGCCGCGCGCGGTGGAATGGCTCACCGCGAACGGCGTGCGCTTCGCGCCGGGCGGCATCCGCAAGGGCGCGGCCGGCCACGACATCTGCTT
>NZ_JBFUGN010000453.1:0-4832 GCF_056402895.1 Rhizobacter sp. P3_B12
CAACGACGGCATCCTGTACCTCTTCAAGAAGAACAAGGTGTCGTTCTTCCACGGCCGCGGCTCGTTCGTGAAGGCCGCTGAAGGCGGCTACGAGATCAAGGTGGCGGGCGCGGCCGAGGAATCGATCGTGGCCAAGCACGTGATCGTCGCGACCGGCTCCAACCCGCGCGCGCTGCCCGGTGCGCCGTTCGACGAGGAGAACATCCTCAGCAACGACGGTGCGCTGCGCATCCCCGCGGTGCCGAAGAAGCTGGGCCTGATCGGCGCCGGCGTGATCGGCCTGGAGATGGGTTCGGTGTGGCGCCGCCTGGGTGCCGAGGTGGTGGTGCTGGAAGCGCTGCCGACCTTCCTCGGCGCGGTCGACGAGCAGATCGCCAAGGAGGCGCAGAAGGCCTTCAACAAGCAGGGCCTGAAGGTCGAACTGGGCGTGAAGATCAGCGAAGTGAAGACCGGCAAGAAGGGTGTCACGGTCGCGTACGCCAACGCCAAGGGCGAAGCGCAGACGCTCGAGGTCGACAAGCTGATCGTCTCGATCGGCCGTGTCGCCAACACGATCGGCCTGAACCCGGAAGCGGTCGGCCTGAAGCTCGACGAGCGCGGCGCGGTGGTGGTCGACGACGACTGCAAGACCAACCTGCCGAACGTCTGGGCGATCGGCGACGTGGTGCGCGGCCCGATGCTCGCGCACAAGGCCGAGGAAGAGGGCGTCGCGGTGGCCGAGCGCATTGCCGGCCAGCACGGGCACGTCAACTTCAACACGATCCCGTGGGTGATCTACACCTCGCCGGAGATCGCGTGGGTCGGCCAGACCGAGCAGCAGCTGAAGGCCGCGGGCCGGGCCTACAAGGCCGGCACCTTCCCGTTCCTCGCGAACGGGCGGGCACGCGCGCTGGGCGACACGACGGGCATGGTCAAGTTCCTCGCCGATGCGAAGACCGACGAGATCCTGGGCGTGCACATCGTCGGGCCGATGGCGTCGGAGCTGATCTCCGAGGCGGTGGTCGCGATGGAGTTCAAGGCCTCGGCCGAGGACATCGCGCGCATCTGCCACGCGCACCCGTCACTGAGCGAAGCCACGAAGGAAGCGGCCCTGGCCGTCGACAAGCGCACCTTGAACTTCTGAACGGAAGCCACCGCGCTCGATGGTCTCCGTCACAGAGCTGTACCGGCAGACGCTCGCCGAGCGCGGCTACCACAGCGACCCGGCGCAACTCGCCGCGGTCGCTGCGCTGCAGCGCTGCCAGGACGAGTGGGAGGCCTACAAGGCGCGGCGCAGCAATGCGATCGCGAAGCTGCTGGTGCGTCCGCCGCTGCCGCGCGGCGTCTACATGCACGGCGGGGTGGGGCGCGGCAAGAGCTTCCTGATGGACTGCTTCTTCAACGCCGTGCCGCTGCAGCGCAAGACGCGGCTGCACTTCCACGAGTTCATGCGCGAGGTGCACCGCGAGCTGGCCGAGCTGAAGGGCATCGTCAACCCGCTCGAGGAACTGGGCGCGCGCATCTCGCGGCGCCACCGGCTGATCTGCTTCGACGAGTTCCACGTCGCCGACGTGACCGACGCGATGATCCTGCACCGGCTGCTCGACAGCCTGTTCTCGCACCGCGTCAGCATCGTCACGACCTCGAACTTCAAGCCCGACGACCTGTACCCGAACGGCCTGCACCGCGACCGCATCCTGCCGGCCATCGAGCTGCTGAAGCAGAAGCTCGAGGTGATCAGCGTCGACAACGGCACCGACTACCGGCGCCGCACGCTGGAGCAGGTGACGCTGTACCACACGCCGCTCGGGCCCGAGGCCGATGCGGCGATGGCCGAGGCCTTCACGCAGCTGGCCGAGGCCAAGGACGAACCGCCGGTGCTGCACATCGAGCACCGCGAGCTGCACGCGCGGCGCAAGGCCGGCGGCGTGGTGTGGTTCGACTTCAAGACGCTGTGCGGCGGGCCGCGCTCGCAGAACGACTACCTGGAGCTCGCGACGCAGTTCCACACCGTGCTGCTGTCGGATGTGCCGCAGATGCCGCCGCGGCTCGCCTCGGAGGCGCGGCGCTTCACCTGGCTGGTCGACGTGCTGTACGACCGCCGCGTGAAGCTGATCATGTCGGCCGCGGTGCCGCCGGAAGAGCTCTACAAGGACGGCCCGCTGGCGCACGAGTTCCCGCGCACGGTGTCGCGGCTCAACGAGATGCAGTCGAAGGAATTCCTGTCGCTGGAGCGGCGGGACGTGGATACTCGGTTGACATGAAACGGCTGTTCGTCCCCGCTGCCTTGCTGATCGCCGCGCTGGTGCAGGCGCAGACGAAGGACGCGCCGTCCAGCCAGKCCGAGCGCGAGCGCATCGCGAAGCAGCGCCAGGTGGCCGAGGCGCAGTACGCGCAGCGCGAGGCCGAGTGCAAGCGCCGCTTCGTCGTGACCTCGTGCATCGACCAGGCGCGTGCCGACCGGCGCCAGTCGCTGGACAACCTGCACCAGCAGGAGATCGCGCTCGACGAGGTGGAGCGCCAGCAGCGCAGCGCCGAGCACCGCCGGCGGCGCGAGGCGAAGGCCTGGGAAGAGATCAACAAGCCGGCGCCGGAGCCGCGGCCACCGCGCGAGCCAAAGGCGCGCGCATCGAAGCTGCTACCGCCGTCGGCCGCCGCATCGCGGCCGGCACCGGTCGACCGCAGTGCCGACGAGCAGCAGGCGCGCGAGCGTTTCGAGGCGCGCCAGCGCGAGGCGCAGGCCCACAAGGCCGAGATCGAGGAGCGCAACCGCAAGAAGGCGGCGGCACGCAAGCCGTCGTTGCCGATCCCCGCCGCGTCGTCTCCGTAGCCCGGATGCGAATCCGGGTGCGACTCAGCCGAGCGCGTCGATCCGGATGAGAGCCAGCGACAGGTTGTCCCCCGTCCCCCGCGCCCGCTGGCGTGCCTTCGTCACCAGCATCTCGCTCGCCTCGCGCGGCGGCAGCGTGTGCACGATCGCGCCGAGTTCCTTCGGGCTGAAGTAGTGCCACAGCCCGTCGCTGCAGGAGAGCACCGAATCGCCGACCTGCAGCTGGTCGATGTGGTGCAGCGTCAGCGGCGGATCCTGGTAGGTGCCGAGGCAGCCGGTCAGCAGGTTCGACTGCGGGTGCGTGTTGGCCTCTTCCTCGCTGATCTGGCCCTCGTCGACCAGGCGCTGCACGAACGAATGGTCGATCGTGCGGCGGACCATGTCCGGCCCGCGGAAGTGGTAGCAGCGCGAATCGCCGGCATGGATCATGTCGCACTCGCGCGAGGGGCTGATCAGGTAGGCCACCGCGGTGCTGTGCGGCTCTTCCTCGGCGGTGATCGCCGTCAGCTTGATCATCAGGTGGGCTTCGAGCACCAGCTGCTTCAGCAGCTCGGAGGGATCGTCCTGGTTCGGGCTGTAGCGCTCGAACAGCTGGCGCGCCGTGAGCACCACCTGGTCGGCTGCCTTGCGCCCGCCGCTCTTGCCGCCCATGCCGTCGGCCAGCACCGCCAGCGCACACCCGGGGACCCGGTGGTGGGGCAGGATCTCGACCTGGTCCTGCTGGTAGGCGCGGTCGCCGCGGTGCATGCCGGTGGCGGCATTCAGCCGATATCCCTGGGGTGTGCTCATGGGCGAAAACTATAATCGCTTTGCCCTCACGCCCACCTGCAATACTCCGCGACGTTCTCCTCGATGGACGACAACCTGCACTCGCCGCAGCGCCGCCTGATCGAGCTTCGCATCGAACACGCCGACCTCGACAGCCTGATCGACCGCGTGGCCGGCGAGCACCCCGACGACGAACTCGCGATGCGCCGGCTCAAGAAGCGGCGCCTGGCCCTGCGCGACCAGATCGCGAAACTGGAAACCCAGCTTGACCCTCCCGAACCCGCCTGATCTGACTCCGCTCGAAGAGGCCGTCGCCGAAGCCTTCGCCCAGGGTGGGGCCCTGTCGCAGGCCGATCCGCGCTATGTCGAGCGCGAGGTGCAGCAGCGCATGGCGCAGCAGGTCGCTCAGGCGATCGACGGGCGGCATGCGCTGGTCGCCGAGGCGGGCACCGGCGTCGGCAAGACCTTCGCCTACCTGGTGCCGACGCTGCTGTCGGGCGCGCGGGCGCTCGTCAGCACCGCCACCAAGAGCCTGCAGGACCAGCTCTTCCTGCGCGACCTGCCGCGCCTGCGCGAGGCGCTCGGCCTGCCGCTGACGATCGCGCTGCTGAAGGGCCGCGCCAGCTACCTGTGCACGCACCGCATGAACCAGGCGCGCCAGTCGGCCCAGCTGCCCGACCGCTGGGCGGTGCGCACGCTGGCCAAGATCGAGACCTGGTCGCGCGCCACCACCAGCGGCGACCTGGCCGAACTCGACGGGCTCGACGAGCGCTCCAGCGTGATCCCGCTCGTCACCTCCACCCGCGACAACTGCCTCGGCAGCGAATGCCCCGAGTACCGCCAGTGCCATGTGATGAAGGCGCGGCGCGATGCGATGGCCGCCGACCTGGTGGTCGTCAACCACCACCTGTTCTTCGCCGACATGGCGCTGCGCGACTCCGGCGTGGCCGAGCTGCTGCCGAGCGTCGAGGTGGCGGTGTTCGACGAGGCGCACCAGCTCGCCGAGGCCGGCGTCGCCTTCCTCGGCACCACGCTCGGCACCGGGCAGGTGATCGACTTCGCCCGCGACATGCTCGGCGCCGGCCTGCAGCTGGCGCGCGGGCTCGCGCCTTGGCAGGAACTGGCCGCCGCCTGCGACAAGGCGGCGCGCGATCTGCGCATGGCCGCGGCCGGCCCGCTGCGCGAGGTGCGGGGCAGCCTGAAGCTGCGCTGGGACGAGCGCGCCGAGCGGGCCGATTTCGGCACGGCGCTGCAG
>NZ_JBFUGN010000454.1:0-4829 GCF_056402895.1 Rhizobacter sp. P3_B12
CGCTGTGGCGGCTCTCGGTGCCGCCGACGGCGCCGCCGCTGGCGGTGTCGGGCGAGCAGCTGATCGAATGGGGCGGCGCGCAGCGCTGGCTGTGCACCGCGTTGCCGGCGGCGCTGGTGCGCGACGCGGCGACGCTGGCCGGCGGGCATGCGACGCTGTTCATGTCGAACGACAAGTCGGCCGGCGCGTTCGCGCCGCTGCGCGCGCCGCTCGACCGCATCCACCGCGAGCTGAAGAAATCCTTCGACCCGCAGGGCGTGTTCAATCCCGGCCGCCTCTACCCGGACCTCTGATCGATGCAAACCAGGCTGTCCTCCGAGTTCAAGGGAACGCCCGACGGCGACGCCGCCGAGGCGATCCTGCGCAAGTGCGTGCACTGCGGCTTCTGCACCGCCACCTGCCCGACCTACCAGCTGCTCGGCGACGAGCTCGACGGCCCGCGCGGGCGCATCTACCTGATGAAGCAGGTGCTCGAGGGCGAGCCGGTCACGCGCAGCACGCAGCAGCACCTGGACCGCTGCCTGACCTGCCGCAACTGCGAGAGCACCTGCCCATCGGGCGTGCAGTACGGCGCGCTGCTCGACATCGGCCGCAAGCTGGTCGATGCGCGCGTCGAGCGGCCGCGCGGCGAACGCACGGTGCGCTGGCTGCTGAAGGAGGGGCTGACCTCGCCGCTGTTCGCGCCGGCGCTGAAGCTCGGCCAGGCCGTGCGGCCGCTGCTGCCGGCCACGCTGCGCGACAAGGTGCCGCCACGCGCCGGCGCGGCGGCGCACCGCTGGCCGACGCGCCAGCACCCGCGCAAGATGCTGCTGCTGATGGGCTGCGTGCAACCGGCGATGGCGCCCAACATCAACAGCGCGACCGCGCGCGTGCTCGACGCGGCCGGCATCCAGACGGTGGTGGCCGACGAGGCCGGCTGCTGCGGCGCGATCCGCACCCACCTGGGCGACATCGACGGCGGGCTCGATGACATGCGCCGCAACATCGACGCCTGGTGGCCGTTGGTGCTGTCGGACCAGGTCGAGGCGATCGTGATGAACGCGTCCGGCTGCGGCGTCACCGTGAAGGACTACGGCCATGCGCTGGCCCGCGACCCGGCCTATGCCGAGAAGGCACAGCGCATCGCCGAGCTGACCTGCGACCTCAGCGAGCTGCTGCCGGAGCTGGTGCCGCGGCTGAAGCCGCGCCTGAAACTGCGGGACGGCAAGACCGGGCCGCGCTCGCTCGCCTTCCACCCACCATGCACGCTGCAGCATGGCCAGCAGCTGCGCGGCGGTGTCGAGACCCATCTGACAACGCTCGGCTTCGAGGTGCGCGTCGCGGCCAGCGAAAGCCACCTGTGCTGCGGCTCGGCCGGCACCTACTCGGTGCTGCAGCCGGAGCTCGCGTACCAGCTGCGCGACCGCAAGCTCGGCCACCTCGACGCGCTGCAGCCGCAGGCCATCATTTCTGCCAACGTGGGCTGCATCCAGCACCTGCAGAGCGGCACCGCGATCCCGGTACGCCACTGGATCGAGGTGCTCGACGAGGCGCTGGCCGCCTGACCCCACGAAAACAGACGGATTTGTCCGACATCGAACGCGGCCACGTCCGACAGACCTGCCCCGAAGCGACGCCGACACTGTGTTCACCGCAGCGCACACCGCGCTGCCTTGAACAAGGAGATCGCCATGAACAAGGACCAGGTCAAGGGCCGCGTCGAAGACGTCAAGGGCAAGATCAAGGAAACCACCGGCAAGGTGGTCGGCAATGACCGCCTGCGCAGCGAAGGGGYCGCCGACCAGGTGGCCGGCAAGTCGCAAGCCGCCTACGGCGATGCGAAGAAGAAGGTCGCCGATGTCGCGAAGGACATCGGCAAGCGCATCGACGAGTGATCGCGAGCTACCGCTTCCGGCCCGGGCCGCGCATGGCGCGACCGGGCTGTTTCAACTTCATTGCCGCTTCATCATGAACATCGAAACCCTGCAAGCCGCCCAGCGCGTCAGCGCCTGGTACCGCAACCGCCGCCCGGTCGCCACCGTGCCGTCGCACGTCGTCACCGATGCCGCGAACGATGAATCGCCCGAGGAGCACCCTCAGGGATGCAGTTCCGAGGTCAGCTCGACCGGCGTCGCCGCCTTGCTGCGCAGCGCCCACAGCACGCCGGCCACCAGCAAAGCCACGCCGGCCAAGGTCTCGGCCTGAGGCCAGCTGCGGCGCAGCACGAAGGCATAGGCCAGCGCCGACAGCGTCTCGAACACGATCAGCTGGCCTGCCAGGGCCGTTGGCAGGCGCTGGCTGGCCTCGTTCCAGCACAGCGTACCGAGCCATGAGGCGAACAGGCCGATCGCGAACATCAGCGCGATGAAATCGCCGGGGCGCGGGCCGAAGGGCATCGCGAAACCCCCGCCTGCGGCATCCCCCTGCAGCGCCATCCACACCCACGTGACTGCATACCCGACCACCGCAAGCGGCAGCGTCGCGAGGCCTTGTGCCGTCGCCCAGCTGCGCGGGCTGCGGTCGGGGTGGGCGCGCAGCCAGTCGGCATTGCGCAGCGGGTACCAGGTCCAGCAGACGACGGCACCGACCGCCAGCACCGCCCCCCACGCATAGCGGGCCAGGTCCGCCTGCGGATCGGCGCGCAGGTGCCCGATCTCGACGTGGTTGACGAGCCCGATGCCGGCACCGATCAGCAGCAGCGACGGCAGCAGCCGCACCCAGGCGATCGGCTCGCCGCCGACCCCCTGTCCACGACGATCGCGCAGGTTGGCGCAGATCGCGATGACGACCGGCAGCGTGCCGATGATCATCGTCGGCAGCGGCCCGCCGGCACGCTGGATCGCGCTCGCGAGGAACAGGTAGTAGACGACGTTGCCGATCGCCGCGAGCTTCAGCGCCTCGATCCAGTCGGCGCGGGTCAGTTGCGACAGCCGCGCCCGGTCGAGCCAGCCGAGCGGCAGCGCGATCAACCCGAAGGCCAGGTAGCGGCCGAACGACTGCAGCGCGGCCGGGTACTCCGGCAGCATCAACGGGCCGACGAACACCAGGCCCCACATCAGGCCGGCGGCGAGGGCGAACAGGGTTCCGGTGAGCAGGGCGGGAGACGTCATCGGCGCAGTGTCGCGCCTCGGCGGCCGGCGGTCTTGTACGAGATTGCCGTCGGCCTTCAGGGAGCCCGTGCCGGCACGCGCGACGACAGCGGCGCGGGGCGGTACGCCGGCCGGAACTTGCAGCCACTGCCGAAGCGCGCCTCGTGGGCCGTGCACAGCTTTGCGACACCTTCGGGCGTCGGCCGCTCGCCGTCGTCGACCCAGCGCAGCAGCGCCGTCAGCAGCGCCGGGTACTCCGGATCGCCCAGGTAGCTGTGGTCGGCCTCGTCGCTGAAGGTCTGCACCAGCCACGACGACGCGCCGGCCGCCTCGACGATCTCGCGGTACGCACTCTCCAGCTCGACGAAGGCGGTCGGGTCGTGGATGGCATGCAGCGTCAGCACCGGCAGCTTCAGCCGGCCGGTGGGGCGGCTGTCGGCCGCGAGCGCCGCCACTGCCTGCGGGTCGGCGGCGTAGCGCAGCACCTGCTTGTTGAGCGCGGCATCGTCGGCCGAGCCGCTGTAGGCGACCTTCGCGTTGCCGAACGGGTTGCGGGTGCCCAGGCGCTTCTGCGTCAGGTCCTGGAACAGCCAGGTGCCCCACTGCAGGTGGCCGAGCAGGCTGCGCTCGGGAATGTGCACCACCGACAGGATGGCGTGCAGCCGCGCCGCCTGCTCCGGCGAGCGCTGCGCGGCCGGCAGCCCGACGCCGGTGCATTCCTTGACGCGCTCGGCCAGTTCGGCGCGCGTCAGCTTCGAATCGAGCGGCAGGCCCTGCCACAGCGGGTAGGCCGCTTCGTCGGGCTTCGGGTGGTTGTGGCAGACCTGCTGGTAGACCACGCGCAGGTCGAGCCGGAAATCGTAGGCGTTGTTGCCGCCGCCCAGCACGCCGCTGGTGAGCAGCACGCCGTCGTAGGCGGGGGGACCGTAGAGCTCGGCCGCCTTCGCGGCCACGCCGGCGCCGTAGCTCTGCCCGTGCAGCACGGTGCGGCGCGGTTTGCCGAAGCGCTCGATGAACAGCTGGCGCAGCCGCTCGGTGTCTTCGGCGGCCATCGTGACGCCGTAGCCGCCGCGCCGGTAGCTGGAGCCGGCCCAGGCATAGCCGGCCTTCACCATCACGGCCCAGCGCTGCAGGTCTTCGGCGCTGCGCGCGAGCGATGGCGCGCCGACCTCCGGCCCGCCGTGCGCATGCACCACCAGCACCTTGTTCCAGTCGGCGGGCATCGCGATCCAGTACAGCGCGCCCTCCGCATCGCGACCGTTGTAGCAGCGTGCGTCGGCCGCCACGCCTTCGGGACAGGGCGCCGCCTGCGGCTCGGCCCTCGGGTCGGCCTTCTCGGCATGCACGACGGGCAGCATCGCGGCCAGCCAAGCGGCGAGGGCCCAGGCCCGCCAGAGTCCCGAGGCGTGCTTCATCGTCAGTTCCTGATCCCGAGTTGGTAGACCGCGCCGGCGCCGGACGACACATAGCCCAGCACGCCGGCATTGAACACGAAATTGCCCGCGGCGGCACCGCTGCTCTGCGCGACACCCAGCACCGGCGCGTCGTAGGCCAGCGTGCCGGTGCTGGCGCCCAGCGTGAGGCTGGTGCCCGACACCACCGCAGCGACCTGGCTGCCATCGCTCGCGGCGAGCGCGAAGTGCCCGTCGGCGCTGCCGGCGGCCAGCGGCGTCTGCGGCGCATACAAGCGCAGGCCGTGCGCGCCGGACGGGTCACGTACCAGGAACAGCGGCACCGTGGTCGCACCGACCTGGCCGAACA
>NZ_JBFUGN010000455.1:0-4817 GCF_056402895.1 Rhizobacter sp. P3_B12
CCCACGAGGAACGAGGCGCAGCAGTTTGTCGCCGAGATGTCATTCAGCGGGGCGTTTTGTGATCTTCTGGTCCGGCAGATCAAGGCCAGAAGCGCATTGGGCTTCGTCCGCATCGAGCCGGGCATCTTCATCGGCAAGCGCCGAGTGGGTGTCCTCGGGAAAGCGCTGCGCAAGTATCAGAGTCTGGCGGCTTCGTCCGTTGCGTTGAAGGCGGCGGCGAAGGCGCTGTTGTCCAGCATTCCGGTGCTGGGCGGATCGTTGCCCCGGGACATCGTTCGCCAGATCGTGCCGCGGATGATGGGCGACGACGGTTCGTTGCGGCAACGGTGGGCTCGCCATGGTTGGATCCAGGTGAACCGGGTTGCATACAAGGCTGCCGTCAAGGTGCGCAGCAAGGAGTGCGTGGATTCGCTCGTGACGCCCAAGGGAAAGGTCCAACATCCTGTGGTTTCCACAGACGACCTCATGAGACTGGAGTTGTCCGGGATTCCGCTGCATGACCGAGACCGTGCTCGCTTGAGCAAAGCATTCTCCCCGTCGATGGAGGGCAAGTACACCCGACGAGCGGCGAACGCGTTCATCGTCGAGCACATGGCATTGGCAAAGCACCTCCTGAAGCACCGCAACCCCGATGGCGCGTTGTTCGCCCTGCAAGCCTTGCAACGGGTTGCCAAGGCGTACCAGCTTGAAGAGCCGCTTGGGTTGGGAATTCTGAGGGCTCGCATTGCGCTGAAACGATGAGGTGAGCGGGTCCGGCGCGGTCACGAATCGGCGCTGCCGCTGGAGCCGGAACGAAACGGCGTGCGGGCGTCACTCAGCCCACTCTTGCACTTCGGGACAGTTCATGGACGGCCTACGAAACCGCAGCCACGGCACGAGCAGTCGGCAACGTTTGCCCCAGTCGACGCAGGACTTGTCGATGTCGCAAATGCTGGAAGCGGCGGGCGAAACCGTCCCCGATGGTCTGCACGATGCGATCCAGGCCCTGGATCAAGGGACGGGGTGGAACCAGTCGAAGAAGGCGGAGGAATGGGTCGTGAATGCGTGCCTGCGGGCGCAGCGATCCCCTCTGCTGGCGGGGAAGATCAACCAACATGGTGTCGAGCGCCTGACCGGCATCCGTCAAGGCGTGGGGAGCGTCGCTGAGCTGTTGCAGGAATGTCCGTCCCTCGCTCATATCGAGTTCTTCAGCGCTGCGATCAGTGACGACGAAGCGTTGGCCCTGGTGTCGGCGCTTGGACGTCGCTCAGGTGTCGTGAGCCTGGCCTTCCGCCAGTGCGAGATGTCGAACGTCGCACTGTCCGCTTTGGCCGACGGGCTTCCAGAGATGCACCACTTGCAAACCTTGCGCATCGAAGCGCGCAGCGGAACGTGGTTGGGCACGCTGGGTCACTGCATGGCAGCCCACACGACATTGACTTCGCTCGTCCTCCAGATCCTGAACCTGGGCGCACGCGGGGCATTGGAGCTCGGCAAGAGTTTGCGGGGCAGCCGCACGCTGACAATGCTGGAGGTCCACGTGACGTCCTCCAATGCGCTCACGTCCTTGCTGAAAGGGCTTGCGTCCACAGAAGAATCTGACATCGATGACGGGTCGTTTCGCGTGGTTGAACAACCCTCTGCATTGCCTTGCCTGTCCCGCCTCGATCTGCGTTCCCATGCCCGGTTGGACGGCGCGTTCTGCGATGCATTGAGTGAATGCATCGGAACTCGCAAGGCGCTCGCGAGCATCCGCATTCGGCCCGGTGTGGAGGCGCTCGATGAGCCGATCGCCAGACTCTGCACGGCCATCGAGAACAGCGACGTGAAGATCGACTTCGACGCCGGCACGATGCCGGAGCCGCTGGCGGGGCTGGCGAAGTTTCGCCCCTATCAGCAACTGATTCTTCCTGCAGACACACCGGTCGTGATTGCACGCCAGCTGCTGAAGAGCTTGCCGGGCTGGCGCACTTTGCCCGGTGAGTTGAAGGAGAAGATCGAAGGCCATCTGTTCGGCAATGGCTCGCTGCGCGAACTCTGGCCCCTGCTCGGTCTGTTGAGCCTCGGCAAGGAAGTGTGCAGATTTGTGATGGGCATCCGCGGTGCCATTGACTGCAAGCGGTTCTCCGCACCGATGGGGCGCCTAGACCTGCCCTATGAGCCTGATCTCGACGCCTTCATGCAGTTCTGGCGCCTGCAGCTTTCCGGATTCGAGCTTGGCGATTCCGATGCACTGGTGCTGCCGGAGTGGCAGCTGACGTCGATGAAATCGTCCGGGTTGTCACGTGACCAGCTTGGGTTTCGCCGCAAGCTGAATGAAGTCGGAGAGCAGTTCGTTGGCGAGCAGCTGGGATGGGTCAGTCGGTGGATCGACGAGGGAAATGACGATGCAGCCGCCTTCGCGCTGAACTCCCTGCAGCGATTGGCACGGGAGCACGGCTTTGACCACGAGGGCAAGGCGGGCGAACTGCACAAGCGGCTGGTGCTCGGCGAGGTGCGCGGCCATCGGCGGATGGCCTGTGCCCATCTCGCCAAGTGGATGTTCCTGGGCACGTTGGTCCTGGCCGTCGCCGCTCACTTCTTCGATGTGGTCATGCGCAAGCTGTTCGATCAGGACAGCGCCTATGGAATCGGGGCGCCCATGACGCTCGATGAATCATTCGCTCAACGGCGCTTCGCCGCCAGTTGCATAACGTGGCCGCTCGTGGCGGTCTGGCTCCTGTTCATGCTCAAGGTCGAGTGGGTCGACGCGGTCACGCGCAAGCTCGGGCTGCCGAAGGTGTGAGGGTTTTGCCGACCCGGGATTGAGGGTAAACCCTCTCTTTCTCGATTCAGTTGCCCGCATAAAGTGGCGCCCAACCTGCAGAAGCATCGTATTTGTAGTCAAACTACAACGCTCATGCGGTAGTCCTGAATCCGATCCGCATGACCGACCTCGCCACCGCACCGCGCCACGCACCCGCTGCATCCTCCCCTTCCGCCCGTCGGCCGGCGGCCGACCGCGCCGCCTGGTGGCGGGGTGCGGTGATCTACCAGATCTACCCGCGCAGCTTCGCCGACCACAACGGTGACGGCGTCGGCGACATCGCCGGCATCATCGACCGGCTGCCCTACGTCGCGAGCCTGGGCGTCGACGCGATCTGGGTCTCGCCGTTCTTCCGCTCGCCGATGAAGGACTTCGGCTACGACATCGCCGACTACCGCGATGTCGACCCGCTGTTCGGCACGCTGGCCGATTTCGACCGCCTGATCGCCCGCACCCACGAGCTCGGCCTGAAGCTGATGATCGACCAGGTGCTGTCGCACACCTCCGACCAGCACGACTGGTTCCGCGAGAGCCGCGCGAGCCGCGGCAACCCGAAGGCCGACTGGTATGTGTGGGCCGATCCGCGGCCCGACGGCACGCCGCCCAACAACTGGCTCAGCGTGTTCGGCGGTTCGGCCTGGCAGTGGGATTCGCGCCGGCGCCAGTACTACCTGCACAACTTCCTCGCGAGCCAGCCCGACCTGAACTTCCACTGCCCCGAGGTGCAGGACCAGGTGCTGGCCGACATCCGCTTCTGGCTCGAGCGCGGCGTCGACGGCTTCCGCTTCGATGCCTGCATCTTCCACTTCCACGACCGGCTGCTGCGCGACAACCCGCCGGCCGAATCGCGCGACACCCGCAGCGTCGGCGAGAGCAACCCGTACGGCATGCAGCGCCACCTGCACGACAAGACGCAGCCGGAGAACCTCGCGTTCCTGCAGCGCGTGCGGCGGCTGCTCGACGAGCACGGCGCGGCAAGCGTCGGCGAGATCGGCGACGACGATTCGCTGAAGACGATGGCCGACTACACCCGTGGCGGCGACAAGCTGCACATGGCCTACAGCTTCAACCTGCTGACCGCCGAGCGCAGCGCCGCCTACATCCGCCAGCAGGTCGAAGACCTCGAGGCACAGATGCACGATGGCTGGGCCAGCTGGTCGTTCGGCAACCACGACGTGCCGCGCGTGCTGACGCGCTGGGGCGGCCCGGGCGCCGACCTGGCCTACGCGAAGGTCGCGACTGCCATGCTGGTGAGCCTGCGCGGCAGCGTCTGCTGGTGGCAGGGCGACGAGCTCGGGCTGACCGAGGCCGAGATCCCGTTCGAGCAGGTGCAGGACCCGTACGGCCTCGCGTTCTGGCCAGAGTTCAAGGGCCGCGACGGCTGCCGCACGCCGATGCCGTGGGTGCATTCGCAGCCGCACGCCGGCTTCAGCCAGGGCCGCGCGGTGCAGCCGTGGCTGCCGGTGCCGGCCGAGCACGCGGCGCGCGCGGTCGACGTCAACGAGCGCGATCCCGCCTCGCCGCTGAACTTCATGCGCCGGCTGCTGGCCTGGCGCCGGCAGCAGCCGGCGCTGGTCAGCGGCGACATCCGCTTCATCGATGCGCCGGAGCCGGTGCTGGCATTCGTTCGCTCGCCGGAGGCGGGCGTCAATGGGGCCTCGCTGCTGTGCGTGTTCAACCTCGGGAGCGAGCCGCTCACGGTGGATCTCGACGCGCCGGCGACGACGGTCGTCGCGGCGCAGCTCGATGCGGCGCTGCAGGGGGCGCGCAGCGGGCGGCGTTTCACACTGCCGGCGCACGGCTTGTACTTCGGCGAACTGGCCTGATCGCGAACGCAGCATGGCTCACCTGCAACTGAAGTCGCTGCGCAAGGCGTTCGACGGCGTCGTCATCCTGCACGGCGTGGACCTCGAGGTCCGCGATGGCGAGTTCCTGGTGTTCGTCGGCCCGTCGGGCTGCGGCAAGTCGACGCTGCTGCGCTGCATCGCCGGCCTCGAAGACATCACCGCGGGCGAGCTGTACATCGGCGGCG
>NZ_JBFUGN010000456.1:0-4800 GCF_056402895.1 Rhizobacter sp. P3_B12
TCGTGGGCCAGACCGAAGTCAGCGAGTCGGCCAGCGGGACCTTCCCCCTCCCGCACAGCGACTACTACAGGGTCAACCTGCCAGCTCAGACCAGCCTTCGGGTGGACATGCGCACCAACGGCTACCAGTTCATCGGCCTATCGCTGACGGATGYGGTCGGCAACAGCTTGGCCAGTTCCACCCCGGCTGCGGTCAAGTCCGTGACCTACACCGGTGGCGACAGCCCGCAGGAGATCTACATCCGCGTCACGGCGCCCCCGGCGCAGCTGGATGACGTCGACAGCAAATACCTGCTGCTGCTGAGCCGTCCCTGATCGCGAGCGCCGCGCCGGACTGGAATCCGCTCCACCACCGGCGCATCCTCGCGTACCTGTTTGCCAACGGCCGAACCAACCGCATGGAGCGGTGCTCGGGCACGACACGCCAAATGCGACTCAGCTTCCGAATGACATGAGCTCTGCGCGTTTGCAGATGTCGTTCGAGTTGCAGGCAAAGCACGCGCAACGCAGGATGCTTCGGCAACACCGTATCGAGCTGGCGGATGGCAATCTCAGCCGACCGAGGCGGCAGGCGCGCAAACGGATCATCGGGGGACRACAGGTGGCAGGAGGACTCGACAAGAGCGAGATGGCGCAGTCGGGAGCGCGCCGTTGGGTCCATGTCCAGCAACTGCGTCGGCGCGCCGACCGGCACCGGCACCGCGCGGAGCAGTGAAGGTTCGCCCAAACCACCATGATGGTTTCGGCGCCATGAGCGGCATCGCCACTGCCTTGGGTGAGGTGTTCATGTCGATGGCGAGTCATTGCTCTCGAGCAGCGTGCGTACATGCACTCGACCATAAAACCAGTCCATGGGCGTGGCCGCCACAGTGTCAGCGAGCATTCCTGATTAACTTGTGACGAACCGCGCGTCAAGGTTCACCGATGCGCTTTTTGAGGCAACAATTCACATTTGTGCGCCTTCTGCCGAGGCCCAGGTCGGCGCGCCGCGCCGGCGGGCCGAGAGTCCACAGTGGCGCGGAAGCTCAAGATCGCATGCCGCCGATGCAACGCCTGTCCCTCACCACGTCCCGATCTGCCGCGCTGTTGCCGACTGCGGCGCGAAGCAGCGGCCGGTACGCGCCGACGCCATGAGCGAGCTTCTCATCGCACTGCCCGGCGGTTCGCTCGACCTGCTCGGACGGTGCGTGCTCCGCCACGGAGAACCGGTGAAGGTCGAGCCGCGGGCATGGCGCGTGCTGGAGAAACTGGCCCGCTTCCGCCACCGAGTGGTGACGAAGGAGGAACTGCTGGCCGCGCTGAGTCCAGACGGCGCGGTATCCGAAGCCGCGCTGCGCCAGGCGATCCGTGCGGCACGGCTGGCCATCGGAGACGACGGGCCGCAGCCGATCATCCGCTCGATCCCGCGTGTCGGCTACATGCTCGACGTGCCATCGGCACCGGCATCGGCATCGGCATCGGCGTCGTCCCCGGAGCGGGCGACGCCTGGCTCGTTGCGCGACGGTGTGCCCTCGTTGATCATCGGCCCGTTGCGCAATCACACCGGGCGCCCGAGCCTGCAGTGGGCGGCGCACGGCCTGGTGGCCTGCATCGCGCACGGCCTGTCGATCGACGGACGCATCCAGGTTCAGGACGCACACTCACTGGAGACGTCGTGGCCGCAGGAAGACCCACGGATGCTGCAGATGTTGCGCGCGGCCGGCGCGCGCTATGCCGTGGTCGGTTCATTGACGCTTGCAGGATCCGAACTCGCGCTCGATCTCCACGTCCATGACGACGACAAGAAGACCGTCATTTCAATCCGCGCCGCTGCTCCCGCAGGGCTCGTGCTTCCCGCCATCGAGGCCCTGCGGCACGCACTGCTGGGCGTCGGCGAGCACCACGGCCACGAGTTGAGCGGCTGCTCGCTGCTGTCCATCGAGTTGTTCGCACGGGCCAAGCACTCTGCTGCGATGAACCGGCATCCAGCCGCGCTGCGGGCACTTGCGCTTCTGCAGCACCTCGACCCGGGGTTTCCACGCCTCGATCTGGAACTTCTGCGTACTCAGGCGATCTGCGGCAGCGACGATGGCCTGGTCTGCGGGGCACGCCTGCTGGAGGCCGCCAGACGCAACCAGGACCAGTGCCTTGAAGCGCAAGTGCAGCAGTACTTCGGGACGCTGTACCACGCGAGAGGCCGGTTGCGCGACGCGGCGCAGAGTCTGGAGCACGGCCTCGTGTTGGGCCGCGTCTGCATGCCTCCGCACTGGCAGGGGTACACCCTGACGCTGCTGGCATCCGTCGAGTGCCGCCTCGGCGAGCTCCATTCCGTAGCGACACGTCTGAACGAGGCCCAGACGATCTTCACGGGCATCGGCAGCCACTGGGGACTGCTGAACGTGCTGTGGCTCCGGGCGATCATGAGCTCACTGTCTGGCCATGCAGAGAAGTCCATCCGATGGAACAGAAAGCTCGCCCACGCGGCCCGCAGGCTCAATGCCACGACAGCGCTTGCAAGCGTGTGCCTCAATCTCGCGGGCGAACTGCTTTACGCGGACCGGCTGGACGAGGCGCGAGAGTGTGCGGAAGAGGCGACCGCGACTGCGCTGGCGATCGAGGCCAACATGATCCTGTTGACCACCGTCGTCAACATCCACTGCCTGCTCCATCGCCAGCAAGGCCGTCCAGACGCCGCCGCTGAGCTGCTGTCCCTGCTGCCCCAGCCGGACCGGGTGCAAAACAACGGCTACCTCTGGCAGGCCCATGGTCATGCCGCCATGGCGGCTGGGCGCGTCGACGAGGCGGCCGACTGTTTTTTGCGGGCGGCGGCCGAGTGCCGTCGCCACGGCAACCGCGCGGCCGAGGCGCCCCTGTTCCCCTGGCTCGTGGAGGCCCTCGTGCGCAGCGGGCGCCTTCCACTTGCAGAGGCCGAACTGGACCGCGCAGACACGCAAGCCCATCTGCAGGACGAGAACACCACCGCGAACCTCCTCTACCCGCGCGCGTTGCTGGCACGGCGGCGCCAACAGGAACCGGAGACCCGGTCGCTGCTTGCACGGCTCGCAACCGCGCCGGCTGCACTGCCCCTGTTCCGACGGCTGGGACGGGAGCTGTCGGCGGCACCACCCAGCGAGGCGCAGCGCGAGCCCCCTCTGCCGATGGCGCCGCCCAACGACGCGATGCTTCGGGAGTACCGCTTCGCCCACTGCATGCTCGATGCGGAACGCCGGGAATTGTGGGTCGATGGGCGGCGCCAGACACTCGCGCCAAAGCCGTTCGACGTGCTCTTGCACCTGTACCGCAATCGTCATCGCCTGGTGACGCAAGACGAACTCCTCGACACCGTGTGGCGCCAGGCAGCCGCGTCGCCGGAAGTGGTTGCGCAGGCGATCGCCAGGATTCGCCAGGTGATGCGACGGAGCAAGACGCACGCGGTGCGGATCAAGACCGTCTCCGGCAAAGGCTACGGGCTGGTGGCCGATGCGCGTGCAGCCCCCGAAGACGACACCGCCGCGACGCTCCTGTCGGACTTGCACGGGATCCGGGAGCATCCGCTGGCTGTCGTGCCGCTGGCGGGCGGAGACCTGGGCGCCGGCGTCGCGGATCGAGATCTCGCGTATCCCCTGGAAGTTCTCGGCTACACCCTGGCTGTGCACGCGATGCTGAAGCGCATGTCCGCCGCTGAGGTGCAAGCGGGCGTCGATGCTGCCACGGCCCCGACGCCAGAGGCCATTGCGGCCGCGATGGGCACCCGCAGCCCCGGCGTGCACGTCCTCTTCGCCCGGCTGGCGCGCCACTTGGAAACCTTGACGCTGGAGTACGTGTTGCTGTCGCCCGCGTCTCGGATCGAAGGGAGCATGCACGACCGGTCGCCGACGGCACTCGGCCGGCGGCTGGCCGCACGGCTGCTTCAGCTGCATGTTGGCGTCGCGGAGGGGAACGCTCAAGCCGTGGACGAGAGTGAGTGGATGGCGCGGATGTTCGACCTCGCATCGCGCGCCGCCGAAGAACACCGTCGGAGCGAAGCACTGCATGTGCTGGACGTGGTCCTCGACCAGGATCCCGACCACTACCTGGCGGCGGACCTCAAAGCGCGCATCGAGGCCGGCCGCGGCGCGCTGGACAGCGCGCACTCGACGAGCACGTCCACGCCTTGATCGGCCGGCAAGTTCGGACACCGATCCTGGCGATGGACAAGGCGGTCGGGCGCTGTGCTCGTCCAGCAGTTTGGAGTTCGCCGCCGAGCGCCGGTACGGTTGCCATGCCGGCTGCTTCAGTCAATCGATTCGGGGTGAATTTGCATCCTGTTGCATGGCGTCTCGCCGCACCAACGCTGCACGTGGCTTTCGTCGGTCGTCACAGTTTCATCATTCGCGCCCATGTCGCGCTCCACACAATCGCGCCGGTAATTGAGAGCGTGGCACGTCGAACGACGTGTACGCACCGCACTTTGACGCAATAGGAACTTCACGATGATGCCAAGCCAACGCCCGACACGTGCCACTGCAACAAGCGCACTGCTGTGCGCACTGGTGCTATCAGCCTGCGGGGGCGGCAAAGACTCAAGCACCCCAGCGCCACCCGTTGGCTCTGCTCCTGCTCCTGCTCCTGCTCCTGCTCCTGCTCCTGCGCCGGCACCTGCACCTGCACCTGCACCTGCACCTGCACCTGCACCTGCACCTGCACCTGCACCTGCACCTGCACCCGCACCCGCACCCGCACCTGCACCCGCACCGCCTCCTTCGATCACGACAGCCCTCGGCAAGCCCGGCCGGCTCCTCGTGGGCCTCGGCGCGGCCAGWCCTATCGCGGACATGAAGGC
>NZ_JBFUGN010000457.1:0-4797 GCF_056402895.1 Rhizobacter sp. P3_B12
TGGTAGGTCTTGCCGAAGCTCGAGACGATGAAGCTGCGCGCGGCCAGCTCCGGGTGGCGCGCGACGCTTTCGTGCCGCTGGCCGTCGTACACCATGTGCTCGTAGACCTCGTCGGCGATCACGAACACGTCGGTCGGGCGCAGCAGCTCGGCCAGCTGCTGCATCTCGGCGGCGCTCCAGACGGTGGCGCTCGGGTTGTGCGGCGTGTTGATGATGATCGCGCGGGTGYGCGGCGAGAGCGCGGCGCGGATGCGTTCGAAATCGGGCCGGAAGGTGCGCGGTGTCAGCGGCACATGCACCGCGGTGCCGCCGGCCAGCACGATGTTGGGTTCGTAGCTGTCGTAGCACGGGTCGAGCACGATCACTTCGTCGCCCGGGTGCACGATCGCGAGGACCGCGGTGATGATGGCCTGCGTCGCGCCGGCGGTGATCGTGATCTCGGTGCCGGGGTCGTACGCATGGCCGTACAGCGTGGCGATCTTCGCGGCCACCGCCTCGCGCAAGGCCGGCACGCCGGTCATCGGCGGGTACTGGTTCAGGCCGCGGTGCATCGCGCCGCTCACCGCGTCGAGCAGCCGCGGGTCGCCGTCGAAATCGGGGAAGCCCTGGCCGAGGTTGACGGCACCGTGCTGCTGCGCGAGGGCCGACATCACGGTGAAGATGGTCGTGCCGACCTGCGGCAGGCGGCTTTCGATGGAGGGGGTTCGCAGGGTGGTCATGGCGGATGGATCAGAGCTGATAGTCGTGTCCGGCGTCGGCGGCATCGCCGCTCATCGCGCGCGCGATCAGCCCGCGGTTCAGGCGGTCGGACAGCATCTCGGCGAACGCGTAGACGAAGTTTCTCAGGTAGGCGCCGCGCTTGAACGCGACGCGGGTGACATTGGAGCCGAACAGGTGGCCGACCGGGCGCGAGACGAGTTCGCCGTTCGGCGGGTCGTCGCGCACCGCGATCTCGGCCAGCACGCCGACGCCCATGCCCAGGCGCACGTAAGTCTTGATGACGTCGGCATCGATGGCCTCCAGCACGATGTTCGGCTTCAGCCGGCGCGCGGCGAAGGCCTGGTCGACGCGCGTGCGGCCGCTGAACGACGGGTGGTACGACACCAGCGGCTGCTGCGCCAGGTCTTCGAGCGTGATGCGTTCGAGCTGCGCGAGCGGGTGGCCAGCCGGCATCACGACCGCGTGCTGCCATTCGTAGCAGGGCAGGGTCACCAGTTCGTCGTGCTCGGCCAGCGATTCGGTCGCGATGCCGATGTCGGCCACCTCCTCGATCACCATCTGCGCCACCTGCGCCGGCGCGCCCTGGTGCAGGCTGATGTTGACCTTCGGGAAGCGCTTGCGCAGCTGGGCCACCGGCTCCGGCAGGAAGTAGCGCGCCTGCGTGTGCGTGGTCGCGATCGACAGCGTGCCGGCGTCCTGCTTCGAGAACTCCTCGCCGATGCGCTTCAGGTTGCCGACCTCGCGCATGATCACCTCGATCGACTTCAGCACCTCGACGCCGGGTTCGGTGACGCGGCGCAGCCGCTTGCCGTGGCGCGCGAAGATGTCGACGCCGAGCTCGTCCTCGAGTTCGAGGATGGCCTTGGAGATGCCGGGCTGCGAGGTGAACAGCGCTTTGGCGGTCTCGGTCAGGTTCAGGTTGCGGCGAACGGCCTCCTGGACGAACCGGAACTGGTGCAGGTTCATATTCCGTTGCAATCTGTGGATTGCCCGGATTAAATCACTTCGTGTCTGTGGATGCGCGCAGCAGCTGGCCGGCGGCGGCGGCCATCGCGGCGATCACGGTGTCGAGTTCGCCGACGGCGGGATGCAGCTGCCAGGCGACGCGGGGGTGGGTGGCGGCGAGTTCGGCCAGCAGCTCCGGCAGGTCTTTGCGCACGTGGCCGCCGGCGCCGAGGAACAGCGGCAGCACATCGACGTGCGCGCAGCCTTGCACGGCGAGCTGCCGGCCGGCCTCGCGCAGGTCGGGCGCCATGAACTCGAGGAAGGCGAGGGCGACCGGCACGCCCGGATGCGCGGCCCGCACGCGCGCGGCGACGTCCTCGAACGGCACGGCCCAGTGGGGATCCCGTGCGCCATGCGCGAACAGCAGCAGCCCGCGCGTCACCGGTACCTCACCAGCCAGCTGAAGGCTGCGAGGGACAGCATCAGGTAGATCGCGCTCGGCGTGGCGGCCACGATCCAGGGCGTCCAGTTCTGCAGCAGCCCCAGGTGCGCCGCGACGTTGTTCAGCAGCACGAAGCTGATGCCCAGCATGATCCCGCCGAACACCTTCAGGCTGACGCCGCCGGCGCGCGCATGCAGGTAGGCGAACGGCAGCGCGAGCGCCACCATCACCAGGCAGGCGAGCGGGTACAGCGCGCGCTTCCAGAACTGGATCTCGTGGCGCTGCGCCGTCTGCTCGTTGTCGGACAGGTGGGTGATGTAGCGGAACAGCTCCAGCGTCGACATCGAGCCCTCGGGCAGCACCGCGGCGGCCACCACGTTGGCGGGCATCGTGCTCGGCCAGGTGTAGACCGGCAGCTGCTGCGCGTGCACCAGCCCGCCGCTGGCGGCATCTTGCCAGTCGGTCAGGTTCACGTCCTGCAGCGTCCAGTTGTCGTCGTTGCCGACGCGCCCGCGCGCCGCGCTGATGCGGCGCAGCAGCCGGCCGTTGCCGTCGGATTCGAAGATGCGGATGTTCAGCAGCTCGCCGCCGGCCGCCGCGCTGCCGACGTTGACCGAGTACGAGCGCTCGCCGTCGGGTGTCACCCGGTGATCCTTCAGCCAGGCGCCGGTGATGCCCAGGCTGAAGCCGCCCTTGTAGCGCGCCTGCAGCTGCGCTGCGCCGCGCTCGCTGAGCGGCGCGAGGTAGTCGCCGACGACGAAGGTCAGCAGCCCGAACGCCATGCCCAGCCCGGTCAGCAGGAACAGCGCACGCCCCGGCCCCAGCCCGCCGGTGCGCAGCACGGTGAACTCGGACGACTGCGCGAGGCGCGACAGCGCGTAGATGGTGCCGATCAGCACCGCGATCGGCGACAGCTCGTACAGGTGCCCCGGCAGCTCGAGCAGCGAGTACACCGCCGCATGCAGCGCGGTGTAGGTCTTGGTGATGCCGCCCAGCTCGTCGACGAAGTCGATGAAGAAGAACAGCGACAGGAAGGCCACGGCGACGAAGGCCACCGACGAGACGATGTCGGCGTAGAGCAGGCGGCGCACCGTCCTCATTTCTTGCAGGCCTCCTGCATGCGCTGCTTCAGGCCGCCGCCATGGTCGTTGCGGTTGCCATTGCCGTGGCGCCGCCGCAGGCTCCAGTGGGTGCCGTTGTCGCGCCACCAGAGCAGCGCGATCGCCGCCAGCAGCACGCCGCCGTGCATCGTCACGAGGATCGCGCCCATGCCGGCCTTGCCGCCGGCCACCCAGGCCTGCGACAGGTTGATCAGGTTGTAATAGACGACGAAGCTCAGCAGCGCGAACAGCAGGTTCCAGTTGCTGGCGCGCCGCGGCTGCGTGGCCGACAGCCCGATCGCCAGCAGCAGCAGGTTGGCCGCGCCGAGCGTCAGGCCGAGCCGCCAGGTGAGCTCGCCCTGCGCGGCCGGCGTCGGCTCGCTCATCAGGTCGATGGTGGGGCGGGCCTTGGGCGGCGGCGCGGTCGCGCTGCTCAGCACGCGGTCGCCGGCCTGCACCTTGTAGGTCTCGAAGCGCGCCAGCGTCTTGTCGCCGCTGCGCAGGTTCTGCTCGTTCTGCTGGCCGCTGTCGAGCACCAGGTAGCGGTCGTCGTCGGTGTTCTCGATGTGGCCGCTGCGCGCCGAGGTCACCGATTCCTTGTCGGGCTGCGAGGTCAGGATGAAGACGTTGCGGCCGGTGCGGCCGTCTTCGCTGTCGCGTTCGATGAAGAAGGTGCGGCGGCCGTCGCGCGAGGACTGGAACTGCCCGGGCGCGACGCGCGACAGGTCGGAGCGGCGCTCGAAGCGCTCGCGCAACTCGGCGCTGCGCGCGTTCATCCACGGCCACACGAACAGCGCCAGCAGCGCCACCACCAGCAGCACCGGCCAGCTCACGCGCAGCACCGGCCGCACGAAGCGCGACAGCCCGATGCCGCTGGCGAACCAGATCGACATCTCGCTGTCGCGGTACATGCGGGTCAGCGTGGAGACGGTGGCGATGAACAGCGACAGGCTGAGCATCGTCGGCAGCTGGGCGAGCGCCACGTAGCCCAGCAGCAGCACCACGTCCTGCGGGGCGATGCGCCCCAGCGCGGCCTGGCCCAGCGTGCGGATCAGCATCATCGTCAGCACGATGGTGAGGATCACCACCAGCGTGGCGCCGAATGTGCGGGCGAGGTCTCGCCGCAGGGAGGAATCGAATAACATCGTTGGATTCTGGACTGGCTCGCATTATGGACTTCAGACATCAGGTTTCTTCTTCCGGCGCCCTGGCAACCCTGCAGGCCGACGCGCTGCTCGTGGTGGTCGATGCATCCGCCGGCGGCAACACCGTCGATGCGGTGCTCGACGCGAAGCTCGCAGCCCCCATCAACGAGGCGATCGCCCAGGGCGACTTCGCGCTGAAGGCCGGGCGGGCGCTGTACCTGCACCGCGTGGCCGGYGTGAAGGCGCCGCGCGTGGTGGTCGCCGCGGCCGCCTCCGGCACCGCGAAGGCCTTCAAGACGGCGGTCGCCAACGGCCTGGCGCAGCTGAAGGGCGGCGGCGCGAAGCACGTGGCCGTCGCGCTGGCCTCGGCCGGCGAACTGGGTGCGGCGCATGCGCAGGCGCTGGTCGCCGCGGCCGGCGACGCCACCTACGTCTACCGCCACAC
>NZ_JBFUGN010000458.1:0-4797 GCF_056402895.1 Rhizobacter sp. P3_B12
AGGCTCGGGCCGACGATCTGCCCGGCCGCGAACACCGTCGTGAATGCGGCGATGCCCGCCGGCCACGCGGCGGCCGGCAGGTTGTGCCGCACCAGCGCGGTGGTCGATGCGACGACCGACAGGAACACGCTGCCGAACAGCGCGCCCGAGACGAAGCCGGCCAGCGGGTGCGCGCTGACCACCGGCAACAGCGTCGCGACCGTGAGCAAGGCGTTCAGCAGCGCCATCGGCTGCCCGCCGCGCCAGCGCTGCAGCAGCCCGGCCCACAGCCACGACGACGCGATCACGCCGAGGCCGAGCAGGGCGTAGAACACCGTGATCAGCCCGCTGCCCAGCTGCTGCTCGCGCAGCAGCGTCACCGAGAAGGTCATGTAGCCGATGTAGCCGAGGCCGAACAGCGTGTACGACGCGAGGCCGAACATGAAATCGCGCGCCTGGAAGCCGGTGCGCGCCGAGGCCGCTGCCGGCGCGGCGTCCAGGCCGCGCGTGCCATGTGCGGTGACGGCGGTCGCGATCAGCGCCGCGGCGCCCAGCGCGATCCAGGCCCATTGCCAGGCGTGCGATTGCGACAGCGCGACCAGCGGCGGCACCAGCAGCGCCGACGCGACGATGCCGACGCCGGTGCCGCCGTAGTAGATCCCGAGGACCAGCCCGGCGCGCGCCGCACCATCGCTGCCGACCAGGCGCGCCGCCATCAGCCCGCCGGAGATGAACGCGGCGGCGCTGGCGATGCCGGTCGCGAGGCGCAGCGCGTACAGCGCCGCATCCGACGTGACCAGGCCGTGCGCCACCAGCATCGCGCCCGCCGCGGCGCTGCCGGCCAGCAGCACGCGCCGCGCGCTCAGTCGCGCCAGGGCCAGCGGCGTGGCCAGCGCGCCGAGCAGGTAGCCCGCGGCGTTGACGGTGTTCATCGCGCCGGCGGTGAGGTAGCTCCAGCCCAGGTCGGTGCGCATCGCCGGCAGCAGCAAGGCGTACGAGAAGCGCGCCAGGCCGAGCGACACCGCGGCGGCGAGGGCCAGCGCGGCGGCGCTGCGCAGGGTCGAGGGGGTGGGGGAGCTCATCGCGCTGCATTGTGCCCAGCCTCGTCCTACAGCGCCGCGGGCAGCCGGCCGATGGGCGCGGCGCGCGCGCCGGGTTGCAATGCCGCATGCACCCACACTTCGACGTCGATTGCGAGCTGAGCTACCAACTGGCCGGGCCGGCGGACTTCCTGTTCCAGCTGCATGCGCTCGACGGCATGGACCAGCGCGTGCTGAGCGAGTCGCTGGAGGTGGAACCCGCGGTGCGCGTGCACGTCTACGAGGACCCGGCGGTCGGCCACCGCTTCGCGCGCCTGTCGGCCGGCGAGGGCACGCTGCGGCTGCAGTACCGGGCACGGGTCGAACGCCGGCCGGTGCCGGTGGACCTGGCTGCCGCCGAGATGGCGATCACCGAGCTCCCCGACGAGGTGCTGCACAACCTGATGCCCACCCGGTACTGCGAGTCCGATCTGCTGTCGCATGCGGCGATCAAGATCTTCGGCGAGCTGCCGCGGGGCGCGATGCGGGTGCAGGCGATCTGCGACTGGCTGCACGACAACGTCGACTACCAGCTCGGCTCGAGCACCGCGACGACGACCGCCTGCGACGTGTTCCGCAACCGTGCCGGCGTGTGCCGCGATTTCGCGCACCTGGGGGTGACCTTCTGCCGCGCGCTCAACATCCCGGCGCGGCTGGTGGTCGGCTATGCGCGCTTCGACGAGCCGCCACCGGATTTCCATGCGCTGTTCGAGGCCTACCTGGGCGGGCGCTGGATGATGTTCGACCCGACCCGGATGTCGCCGGTCGACGACCTGGTGCGCATCGCGATGGGGCGCGATGCCAAGGACGTGGCCTTCGCGACGATCTTCGGGCCGGCGACGATGACGGGGATGCGGCCGGACGTCAGTTCGGTACGATGACGAGGCTCCACCTCTTCACCTGACAGGCTGCGTCATGTCCATCTCCTCGATGAAATCGCTGTTCGCCTGCAAGGCCTGGGCCAACGCGGAGTTGTTCGCGCTGCTGCGAACGCTGCCCGCGGAGCAGGCCGATGCGCTTCACCAGTGCCTGCGGACGCTGAACCACATCTACGTGGTGGACCGGATCTTCCGTGCGCACCTCGCCGGCGAGGCCCGGCCGTTCGATGCCACCAACACCAAGGACACCCCGTCGCTGGCGCAACTGCACGGCGACGTGGCGGCGACGGACGCGTGGTACGTCGCCTACGCGTCGGGGCTGTCCGAGGCGGCGTTGTCCGAGACGCTGGGCTTCACGTTCACCGATGGCGATGCCGGGCGCATGTCCCGCGAGGAGATGCTGCTGCACGTCATCACGCACGGCGGCTACCACCGCGGCAACGTCGGGCAGGTGCTCAAGTCGATCTCCGTGGCGCCGCCGCGCGATCTGTACACCAAGTACCTGCACGCGAGCGAGCCGGCGCGAAGGGCGGGCTGAACCCGCCGTCAGGCGGGTTCGCCGACCTCATTCTCGGCCAGCCAGCGCTGCCGGTCGCGCGTCGGCGGCGCGCCGAACATCCGCCCGTACTCGCGCGCGAACTGCGAGGCACTCTCGTAGCCGACCTGGTGCGCCGCGCTCGACGCATCGATGCCGCCCGAGAGCAGCAGCCGGCGCGCCTCCTGCAGGCGCAGCTGCTTCTGGAACTGCAGCGGGCTCATCGCGGTGACCGCCTTGAAGTGGTGGTGGAACGACGACACGCTCATGTGCACGTCGCGCGCGATCTCGTCGATGCGCAGCGCGTGCGTGAAGTTCGTGCGCAGCCGCGCGATCGCCTTCGCGATGCGCTGCGTGTGGCTGTCCTGCAGCGCGAGTTGGCGCAGCCGCGCGCCTTCGCCGTTCATCAGCAGCCGGTACAGGATCTCGCGCTTGACCAGCGGCGCGACGATCGCGATGTCGGCCGGCGCCTCGAGCAGCTTCAGCAGCCGCAGCACCGGCTCGAGCACCGGCAGCGCGATGCGGTTCACGTAGATGCCGCGCGCCGGCCCGGCGTGCGCGGCGGCGGGCAGGCGTTCGTCGCGGATCAGCTCGCCGATCTCGGCGATGTCCAGCGACAGCCGCAGGCCCAGGTAGGGCAGCGTGTCGCTCGCGACGCGCACCTGGCCGACCACCGGCAGGTCGACCGAGGTCACCAGGTAGTGCAGTGCGTCGTAGGTGTGGATGTCGTCGCCGACCATCACCTGCTTGGAGCCCTGGGCGATCAGCGCCAGTGCCGGCTCGTAGACATGGTGCTTCGGCCCGCCCGGGTTCGCGATGCGGTAGACGATGAGGCCGGGCACCGGCGTCTGCACGACGCCTTCGGTGCCGTCGGTCGCGCGGTTCAGCAGGCCCACCAGCGAGCGGCGGGCGTCGTCGAGTTCGAGGGGGTCGTCCATGGCGTCGTCAGGTGCGTGGGAATCGTGCGTGGAGGATCGGGTGCGTCGCAGCTTAGCGCCGTCCACGCGGCCGTGCATCGCCGGTCGCCGTGGTCTGGAGAAATGGGCAAGAACTCTGCAGGAACGTGCTGGCGCGGCGGCGGCCCGCGGCGGGACACTGCCGCCCTGGCCCCGCTCCCCGGGGCAACGTCACAAGGAGCTGGACATGCAACATCGCAAGCTGGGCCGCACCGGCCTGTTCGTTTCGGAGCTGTGCCTGGGCACGATGACCTTCGGTGGGACCGGTGGCATCTGGAGCCAGATCGGCAAGCTGCAGCAGGACGAGGCCGATGCGCTGGTGGGCCGCGCGCTCGATGCCGGCATCAACTTCATCGACACCGCCGACGTCTATTCCGAAGGGCTGTCGGAGCAGATCACCGGCCAGGCGCTGCGCAACCTGAAGGTGCCGCGCGACAAGGTGGTCGTCGCCACCAAGGTGTTCGGCGAGACCGGCGCCAAGGGCGTCAATTCGTCGGGCATGTCGCGCTTTCACATCATGGACGGCGTGAAGGCGAGCCTGAAGCGCCTGCAGCTGGAGCACATCGACCTGTACCAGATCCACGGCTTCGACCCGTCGACGCCGATCGACGAGGCGGTGCACGCGATGGACACGCTGGTGCAGCAGGGGCATGTGCGCTATGTGGGCGTGTCGAACTGGGCGGCGTGGCAGATCGCGAAGGCGCTGGGCATTGCCGAGCGCGACGGCAAGGCGCGCTTCGAATCGCTGCAGGCCTACTACACGATCGCCGGGCGCGACCTGGAGCGCGAGATCGTGCCGATGCTGCGCAGCGAGCAGGTCGGGCTGCTGGTGTGGAGCCCGCTGGCCGGCGGCCTGCTGAGCGGCAAGTACGGGCGCGACGGCCAGGGTGCCGAGCAGGGCAGCCGGCGCACCACCTTCGATTTCCCGCCGGTGAATCGGGCGCGTGCCGACGATTGCATCGGCGTGATGCGCGGCATCGCCGAGGCGCACGGCGTGTCGGTGGCGCGGGTCGCGCTGGCCTGGGTGCTGCACCAGCCGGCCGTCAGCAGCGTGATCATCGGGGCCAAGCGAGTCGAGCAGCTGGACGACAACATCGCGGCGACGGCCTTGAAGCTGAACGCCGACGAGTTGGCGGCGCTGGACCAGGTCAGCGCGCTGCCGGCGGAGTACCCGGGGTGGATGCTGGCGCGGCTGGCGGGGCAGCGGGCGGCGCGGCTGGGGTGATCCGTCAGGGGTGGGGAAGCGGAACTCTCTGGTGCGGCATGGTCACCCAACAACTCCATCCCATTGAGGCTGCAGGTCATGTTGAAAGTGAAAGAGCGATTCCGACTTCTTGTACAGAAGAATGGATATACAGAGAGAGTGAGTG
>NZ_JBFUGN010000459.1:0-4794 GCF_056402895.1 Rhizobacter sp. P3_B12
TGGGCAAGGTGATGGGCGCGRTGAAGACCCGCCTGGCCGGCAAGGCCGACATGGGCCTGGTGTCCGCCGCGGTCAAGCAAGCCTTGAGCAAATAGGTCGCCAACCATGAGCGATCCCGTCGTCCAGCAGCTCAGCGCCGATGTCTGCGTCGCGCCCCAGCTCGAACCGGCCGCGATGGCCTGGGCCGCGCAGCAGGGCTTCAAGAGCGTGATCAACAACCGCCCCGATTTCGAGGGCGGCCCCGATCAACCCACCAGCGCCGCCGTCGAAGCCGCCGCGCTCGCGGCCGGCCTGCAGTACGCGCACCTGCCGGTCGCGCCGGCCGTGCAGACGCCCGAGCAGGTGGCCGAGTTCGCATCGCTGCTGGCCTCGCTGCCCAAGCCGATCCTCGCGTTCTGCCGCACCGGCACGCGCTCCGGCAAGCTCTACCGGGCCGCGACAGGCTCCGCCTGACCCCGCAGCCACGGCGGCCGTCCATGCGCCTGAAGCTGAAGGTCTTCCTGTTCGCGGTGATCCCGCTGATCGCGTCGCTGCTGCTGATCGCGGTCGCGGTGCGCCAGAAAGAGAACGACCTCGCCGCCCGCGAGCGCGCCGTCGTCGAGGCCGCGACGATGGCGTCCAAGCAGACCGAGCTGCGCCACTACGTCGACCTCGCGCAGAGCACGATCGCGCCGCTCTACGCCTCCGGCCGTGACGACGATGCCACCAAGGAGCAGGCGATCCGCCGCCTCGCCTCGCTCGACTACGGCAGCGACGGCTACTTCTTCCTCTACGACCTGGCCGGCAAGAACCTGATGCACCCGCGCCAGCCCGAGCTGGTCGGCCAGCCGATGTGGGACATGCGCGACGCCAACGGCGAGCCGGTGATCCAGCGGCTGATCGCACGCGCCCGCGAAGGCGGCGGCTTCGTTGAATACCTGTGGCGCAAGCCGTCGACCGGGCAGGTGACGCCCAAGCTCGGCTACGTGGTCGCGCTGCCGCGCTGGAACTGGATGTTCGGCACCGGCCTGTACCTCGACGACGTGCAGGCCACGATGAAGCAGCTCGACCAGCAGGTCACCGCCAACATCGCCGACACGATGTGGTGGATCGCCGGCATCGCGCTGCTGGGCATCGTGCTGATCGGCGGCAGCGGGCTCGCGCTCAACGTCAGCGAGCAGCGCATCGCCGATGCCAAGCTGCGGCTGCTGGCGCGCCAGGTCGTGCAGTCGCAGGAGGACGAACGCGCCCACCTCTCGCGCGAGCTGCACGACAGCACCAGCCAGACGCTGGTGTCGATCAAGCTGCTGATGGAATCGTCGGTCGCGCAGCTCGGCGCGGCCGCGCCGGCCACGCTGACCAAGGCGCTGCTGCGCCTGAACGGCGCGCTCGGCGAGGTGCGCGAGATCTCGCACCGGCTGCGCCCGGCCGAGCTCGACGTGCTGGGCCTGCCGGCCGCCCTCGCCCACCTGGGCGAAGAGTTCGGCGAGCAGCGCCGCCTGCCGCTGCAGGTGCGGGTGCGCGGCGAACCGGCCGAGGGCCTGCCGAACGAGATCAACACCGTGYTGTTCCGCGTGACGCAAGAGGCGCTGAACAACATCGACAAGCACGCGGCCGCGTCGCRCATCGCGCTGCGGCTGGCCTTCGGCGCCGGCGGCGTGCGGCTGCGCGTGATCGACGACGGCCGCGGCTTCGACGTCGGCGCGATGCAGCATCACCCGCGCCGCGGCATCGGGCTGCGCAACATGCGCGAGCGGCTGGCGTCGATCGGCGGGAGCCTGAACGTGTCGTCGAAACCCGGCCGCACCGAGGTCGTCGCCGACGTGCCCACCTCGGCCATTCGACGCTTCGCCACCACCGCCTCATGACCCCGAACGCCACCCGCCTGCTGATCGTCGACGACCACCCGCTGGTGCGCGAGGGCCTGAAGGCCCGGCTGTGCAGCGTGGCCGGCATCGACGTGGTCGGCGAGGCCGGCGACGCGGCCGAGGCCTTCGCGCAGCTCGCCGCGCACGCCGTCGACCTGGTGCTGATGGACATCGGCATGAAAGACGTGAACGGCATCGAACTCACGCGCCGCCTGCTCGCCGAGCGGCCGGCGCTGCGCGTGCTGGTGCTCAGCATGTACGACAACCCCGAGTACGTGAACCGCGCGATGCAGGCCGGCGCGCGCGGCTACGTGCTGAAGGACGCGCCGTCGACCGACATCATCGAGGCGATCGCCGCGGTGCAGGCCGGCGAGACCTTCCTCAGCGCCGCGATCTCGGGCCGGCTGATGCGGGCGCAGACGCCGCGGCCGGTGATGTCGCTGCGCGAGAGCGAGATCCTCGCGTGCCTGGCCAAGGGCCGCTCGAGCAAGCAGATCGCGCAGGACCTGAACCTGAGCGTGCGCACCGTCGAATCGCACCGCCAGAACATCAAGCGCAAGCTGAACCTCGAAGGCCAGGCGGAGCTGATCAAGTACGCGGTGGAGCACTGCCGGGATTTCGGTGACACCCCGGCCGCCACGTAGTTTCACTTAGCTGTTTGACCCGTTGCCGGACGGATCCGGATCGGGTCTGATTCCACCCTGCCAAAAGAACCAGTCCTGGAGACGTTTCGTGCAACCCCTCTTGTCCTTCTCACGCCTGGTCGACCGGCTGAACGAGTTCGTCGGMCGGTGGCTCGCGTGGCTCGTGCTGGCGGCCGTGCTGATCAGCGCCGGCAATGCCATCGTCCGCAAGGTGTTCAACGTCAGCTCGAACGCCTACCTCGAGATCCAGTGGTACCTGTTCGCCGCGGTGTTCCTGCTGGCCGCCGGCTACACGCTGCTGCGCCAGGAGCATGTGCGCATCGACGTGATCTCGGGCCGCTTCTCCAAGCGCACGCAGGTCTGGATCGACATCGTCGGCATCTGCGCCTTCCTGATGCCGTTCGTGATCGTCGCGATCAAGCTGGTGTGGCCGGTGGTGGTCAGCAAGTACCAGAGCGGCGAGGTCTCGGGCAACGCCGGCGGCCTGGTCCTGTGGCCGGCCTGGGTGCTGCTGCCGGTGGGGCTGGCGCTGCTGGGCCTGCAGGGCCTGTCCGAGCTGATCAAGCGGGTGGCCTTCCTGAAGGGCCTGGTGCCCGATCCCACGAAGAAGGGCAGCGCGAAATCGGCCGAGGAAGAACTCGCCGAGTTCCTGCGCCAGCAAGAGGTGGCGGTGCGTGAGAAGGCCGCCCTCGAGAACACCCGAGGGAGCACGAAATGATCGAGTTCCTGTCCGCCAACATGGCGCCGATCATGTTCGGCAGCCTGATCGTGTTCCTGCTGTTCGGCTACTCGGTCGCGTTCTCGCTGGCCGCCTGCGGGCTGCTGTTCGGCTTCATCGGCATCGAGCTCGGCCTGCTGCCGTCGGCGCTGATGCAGGCGCTGCCGCTGCGCATGTTCGGCATCATGCAGAACGACACGCTGCTCGCGGTGCCGTTCTTCACCTTCATGGGGCTGCTGCTCGAACGCTCGGGCATGGCCGAGGACCTGCTCGACACCATCGGCCAGCTGTTCGGCCCGATCCGCGGCGGCCTCGCGTTCGCGGTGATCCTGGTCGGCGCGATGCTGGCCGCCACCACCGGCGTCGTCGCCGCGTCGGTGATCTCGATGGGGCTGATCTCGCTGCCGATCATGCTGCGCTACGGCTACGACCGGCGCGTCGCGTCGGGCGTGATCGCCGCGTCGGGCACGCTCGCGCAGATCATCCCGCCGTCGCTGGTGCTGATCATCATGGCCGACCAGCTGGGCCAGAGCGTCGGTGACCTGTACAAGGGCGCCTTCATTCCCGGCTTCGTGCTGACCGGCCTGTACGTGCTCTACATCGCAGGCGTGACGATGTGGCGCCCGCAGTGGGCGCCGGCGCTGCCGAAGGAAGCCCGCACGATCCGCGAGGCCGACGGCAGCAGCGGCCTGCGCTCGCTGGGCGTGGTGGCGRCACTGTCGGTGGCCTCGGCCTTCGCCTTCGCGCGCAGCCGGCCCGCCGCCACGCCGACCGACGAGCTGATCGTCACGTCGATGTGCGTCGGCGTCGGCTTTGCCTTTTTGCTGGCGGTGATCAACCGCGTGACCAGGCTCAACCTGCTGTCGAAGATGGCCGAGCGCGTGACCTTCGTGCTGATCCCGCCGCTCGCGCTGATCTTCCTGGTGCTCGGCACCATCTTCCTCGGCGTCGCCACGCCGACGGAAGGCGGCGCGATGGGCGCCACCGGCGCGCTGGTGATGGCGCTCGCGCGCCGGCGCCTCAGCCTGAGCCTGCTGCGCCAGGCGATGGACACGACGATGAAGCTGTCGTGCTTCGTGCTGTTCATCCTGGTCGGCTCCACCGTGTTCAGCCTGTCGTTCCAGGGCGTCGACGGGCCGAAGTGGGTCGAGCACCTGCTGACCGGCCTGCCCGGCGGCCAGCTGGGCTTCCTGATCGTCGTGAACATCCTGGTGTTCGTGCTCGCCTTCTTCCTCGATTTCTTCGAGCTGTCGTTCATCATCATTCCGCTGATCGGGCCGGTGGCGCACACGCTGGGCATCGACCTGGTGTGGTTCGGCGTGCTGCTGGCGGTGAACATGCAGACCTCGTTCATGCACCCGCCGTTCGGCTTCGCGCTGTTCTACCTGCGCAGCGTGGCGCCGGTGGACGACTACACCGACAAGGTCACGAAGGCGCCGGTGGCCCGGGTGACGACCGGGCAGATCTACCGCGGCGCGATCCCGTTCGTGCTGATCCAGATCGTGATGGTGGGCCTGGTGATCGCGTTCCCCGGCCTGGTGTCGAGCGGGCTCGGCAAAGAGAACAAGCTGAACAACGACGAGAT
>NZ_JBFUGN010000460.1:0-4781 GCF_056402895.1 Rhizobacter sp. P3_B12
ATCACCAGGTCGGCGAGCTGGAGCGCCACTACCTGTCGAACCGCGACGACCAGCTGCGCTTCGGGCTGCTGACCGACTGGCGCGACGCACCCGACCAGTCGCTCGAGACCGATGCGGTGCTGCTCGCGGCGGCCCGCGACGAGGTGGCGCGCCTGAACCTGCGCTATCCGCTGCCCGGTAGCGGCATGGCCACCGAAGACCGCTTCTACCTGTTCCATCGCAACCGCTGCTGGAACGCCGCCGAAGGCGCCTGGATGGGCTGGGAGCGCAAGCGCGGCAAGCTCGACGAGTTCAACCGCCTGTTGCTCGGCGAGCCGGGCACCTCGTACGTGTTCGAGGACGGCAGCGCCGAGCGCGTGCCGCGCGGCGTGCGCTACGTGATCACGCTCGATGCCGACACGCGCATGCCGGTCGGCTCGGTCGCCCGCCTGGTCGGCACCGCGGCGCACCCGCTGAACCGGCCGCAGATCGACGCGCAGACCGGCCGCGTCGCGCGCGGTTACGCGCTGTTCCAGCCTCGCATCTCGTTCCTGCTGCCGCAGGCCGAAGACCATTCGGTGTTCCGCTGGATCTTCTCGAGCGGTGCCGGCGTCGACCCGTACGCCGCCGCCATCTCCGACACCTACCAGGACACCTTCGGCGAGGCCACCTACACCGGCAAGGGCTTGTACGACCTGCAGGCCTTCCACACCGCGCTGTCGGGCCGGGTGCCGGAGAACGCGCTGCTCAGCCACGACTTGTTCGAGAGCGCGTTCGCGCGCTGCGCGCTGGTCAGCGACGTCGCGTTCTTCGAGGATTCTCCATCGCATTCCGAGGTCGCCGCGGCGCGCTCGCACCGCTGGGTGCGGGGCGACTGGCAGCTGCTGCCGTGGCTGCTGGGCGTGCGCGCCGAGCCGCTGTCGCCGCTGAACCGCTGGAAGATGCTCGACAACCTGCGGCGCTCGCTGCTGCCGATCGCGTCGTTCGCGCTCGTCGTCGCGGCCTTCATCGACCCGGCCGCGCAGCCGCTCGCCTGGCTCGCGCTGGTGCTCGCGTCGATCAGCCTGCCGGGGCTGCTCGGCTGGTTCTCGGCGCTGTTCGCACCGGTGCCGAAGGGCGTGCGCAGCAACCGGCCGATCCAGCTGACGCGCGAGCTCGGGCTGGTCGCCGGCCATGCGCTGATCGAACTGGTGCTGCTCGCGCAGAGCGCCTGCGTGATGGCCGACGCCATCGTGCGGGCGGTGTGGCGCACCTTCGTCTCGCAGCGCAAGATGCTCGAATGGCGCACCGCGGCCCAGGCCAAGGCGGCGGCGGGCGGCCAGCTGCGGCAGTTCAGCTGGGCCATCAGCAGCGCGACGCTGCCGCTGATCGCGTCGAGCGCGCTGATCCTGCTGTTCAATCGCGATGCGATCGTGGCCGCCGCACCGCTGCTGGCCGCCTGGTGGCTGGCGCCGGTGATCGCGGTCGCGATCAGCTCGCCGGTGCTGCTGGCGGCCCGGCTCGCCGGCGACCACGACCTGCGCGAGTTCCGCCGCATCGCGCGCCGCACCTGGCGCTTCTTCGAGGACTATGTCGGCCCGGCCGACAACCACCTGCCGCCCGACAACGTGCAGTACGAGCCGGAAGAGGTCGTCGCGCACCGCACCTCGCCGACCAACATCGGCCTGTACCTGCTGGCGCTGACGCGCGCGCGCGACCTGGGCTGGCTGGCCGGCGGCGATTTCCTCGGCCGCATGAAGGCCACGCTCGGCAGCATGGCGAAGCTGGAAACGTACAACGGCCACCTGCTGAACTGGTACGAGACCCAGTACCTGCGGCCGCTGGAGCCGCGCTACGTGTCGTCGGTCGACAGCGGCAAYCTGGCGGCGCACCTGGTCGTCGTGGCCCGCGCGCTGCAGGAAGAGCGCGTGCGCCCGGTGGTCGGGCCCGAGCGGCTGGCCGGCCCGCGCGACAGCTTCCTGGAGCTGCAGGCGGCGTGGCGCAGCGTGCGCGCCGGCAGCCCGCGCGGCGACAAGGGCAGCGCGCCGCGCGGCAACGTGAGCCCGGCCGAGATCGATCGCGCGGTCGCCGACCTCGGCAGCAAGCTGCTGCAGGCCGATCCGGCGACACCGGCGGATGCCGGTCGAGCGCTCGCCGGTGCCGCGCAGCTGGCGCTGCACCTGAAGGAGCTGCTCGAGGCCTATGCCTTCGGCAGCGCCGACGGTGCCGCCCAGGGGGCCGGCGCGTTGAAGCCGGTCGTCGACGAGGCCGGGCGGCTGTGCCATGTGCTCGCGGCGCACCTCGACGACCTGCAGCGCCACTGCCCGTGGGCGGTCGAGGCGGCCTTCAGCACGCTGCAGCAGCAGGCGCCCGAGGTGTTCAAGGGCCCGCTGGCCGAGTTGCTCGCGGCGGTGCCGCGGGTCGGCGAGGTGCCGGCACACCTGGCCAACGTCGAGGCGGCGCTGCTGCAGGTGCAGCATCTGCAGGGCCAGGCACCGGCCACGGCGACGCTGCTGGCCGCGGCGCTGAAGGCCTGCACCGAGGCGCGCACCGCGACCGCCGTCTGGCTCGCCGACCTGGACACCTGCGCGGCGCAGGCCGAGGCGGCCTGGCGCGGCATGGAGTTCGGCTTCCTGTTCGATGCCCGGCGCAAGCTGTTCTCGATCGGCTACCGCGTCGCCGAGCACCAGCTCGACGAAGGGCGCTACGACCTGCTGGCCTCCGAGTCGCGGCTCGGCAGCTACCTCGCCGCCGCCAAGGGCGACGTGCCGGTCGACCACTGGTTCCGGCTCGGCCGCCACATGGGGCTCGTCGCCTCCGGCCCGGTGCTGATCTCGTGGTCGGGCTCGATGTTCGAGTACCTGATGCCGGCGCTGGTGATGAAGACGCCGCCCGGCAGCCTGCTGCACCAGACCTGCCGCAACGCGATCGCCGAGCAGATCCGCTACGGGCGCGAACAGAACGTGCCCTGGGGCATCTCCGAATCGGGCGTCAACGTGCGCGATGTGGAGCTGACCTACCAGTACGGGCCGTCCGGCGCGCCGGCGCTGAGCCTGAAGCGCGGCATGGACCGGCAACTGGTGGTCGCGCCCTATGCCACCGCGCTGGCCGCGCCGTTCGCGCCGGCCGAGGTGCGGCAGAACTTCACCGCGCTGGCCAAGCTCGGCGCCCTCGGGCCGCACGGCTTCTACGAGGCGATCGACTTCACCGCCGAGCGGCTCGGCGAAGACGAGAAGTGCGCCATCGTCAAGAGCCACATGGCGCACCACCAGGCGATGAGCCTGCTCGCACTGACGCAACTGCTGACGACCGACAGCCTGGCCGACCGCTTCCACCGCGAGCCCGAGATGAACGCCTTCGACCTGCTGCTGCAGGAGCAGGTGGCCGGCTCGGTCGTGATCGCGCGCGACAGCACCGCGGCACCCGAGCGCCACGAGAAGCTCGCGCGCCATTCCACGCAGCGGGTGCGCCGCGTGCAGGCCACCGACGTGCGCCGCCCCGCCGTGCACCTGATGTCGAACGGCCGCTACGCGACCGCGCTGACGGCCAGCGGCTCCGGCTACAGCGAATGCGCCGACCTCGACATCACGCGCTGGCGCGAGGACCGCGTGCTCGACGACTGCGGGCTCTTCATCTACCTGCGCGATGCCGATTCGGGCGTGCTGTGGTCGGCCACGCTCGCGCCGACCTTCAGCGAGCCGGACTACCAGTCGGTYGAGTTCGCCGAGGCGCGTGCGCAGTTCGACCTGCGCCAGCACGGCATCCGCAGCAGCCTGGAGGTGGTGGTCGCCCAGCAGGAGGATGCCGAGATCCGCACGCTGAAGCTGAGCAACGAGGGCCATGGCGTGCGCCGCATCGAGGTCAGCGCGCTCGGCGAGGTGGTGCTGAACCAGCGCAATGCCGACATGGCGCACCCGGCCTTCTCGAACCTGTTCATCACCACCGAGTACGACGCGGCGCGCGGTGCGCTGCTGGCCACGCGGCGCCCGCGCGCCTCGCACGAGGCGGCGCCCACGGCGATCCTCGGCGCCGTGGTCGAGGGCACGCAGGCCGGGCCGCTGTCGTACGACACCGACCGCCGCACGGTGATCGGGCGCGGCCGCGGCAAGCGCGAACCGCTCGCGATGACCGAGCAGGGCGGCCTCGCGATGACGACCGGCGCGGTGCTCGACCCGGTGCTGTGCCTGCGCCAGACGATCGAGCTGAAGCCCGGCCAGTCGGCGCGGGTGGCCTTCGTGCTGGCCTTCGGCACCGACCGCGAGAGCGCGAGCCGCACCTGGCAGCGCCTCGGCTCGTTCAGCGCGCTGCAGCGCGAGATCTCGCGCTCGTGGGTGTATGCGCAGGCCAAGCTGCACCAGCTGGGCATCGGCAGCGAGGAGGCGACGCACTTCCAGGCGCTGTCGTCGTACCTGATGTTCTCGGACACCACGTTCCGCCCCGGCACCGAGTTCATGCGCGGCAACCAGCTGTCGCAGCGCGCGCTGTGGCGCTACGGCATCTCGGGCGACCGGCCGATCCTGCTGGTCACCATCGATTCGAACGACGACCTGCCGCTGGTGCAGCAGATGGTGCGCGGCCACCACTTCTGGAAGGCCCGCTCGTTCGAGGTCGACATCGTGGTGCTGAACGACCGCGCGACCTCGTACTCCGACGACATGCAGCACGCGATCGAGAACATGGTGCGGCAGGCCGGTGCCGGCCCCGACGCGCCGGCGGCCGGCGGCCGCATCTACGTGCTGCGCGGCGACCGCCTGCCCGACGATGAACGCCGCCTGCTGATGACGCTGTGCCGCGTGCTGCTGCGCGGCGGCCAGGGGCTGCTC
>NZ_JBFUGN010000461.1:0-4778 GCF_056402895.1 Rhizobacter sp. P3_B12
GATCGCGGCCGGCGACTTCTTCGAATGGGCCGAGGTGCACGGCCACCTCTACGGCACCTCGCGCCAGGCGATCGAGGAGCGCATCGCCGGCGGCCACGACGTGGTGCTCGAGATCGACTGGCAGGGCGCGCTGCAGATCAAGCGGCTGTTCCCGAACGCGATCCTGATCTTCATCCTGCCGCCCAGCTGGGAAGAACTCGCGCAGCGCCTGAACCGGCGCGGCGAGGACCACCCGGATGTCATCGAGCAGCGCCTGACGAACGCCCGCGTCGAGGTCGCGCAAGCCCGACATTTCGACTTTGTTATCATCAACGCTCTCTTCGAGTCGGCGCTCTTCGACCTGAAGGCGATCGTTCACTCGCAGCGGCTCAAGTACGCTGCGCTGCAAAGAAGCAAACCTGCTGTCTTTGCCAACCTGAATCTCAACTGAGAACGGAGTTCTTGCCATGGCCCGCATCACTGTCGAAGACTGCCTCGTCAAGATCCCCAACCGCTTCCAGCTCGTGCTGGCCGCCACCTACCGCGCCCGCATGCTGAGCCAGGGCCACGCGCCGAAGATCGAGACCAAGAACAAGCCCGCCGTGACCGCGCTGCGCGAGATCGCCCAAGGCGAGATCGGCATCGAGATGCTGCGCAAGGTGCCGATCTGATCTGCTGATCTCCCGAAGCACGCGGTGCTTCACCCCCAGACGGCCCCTCGCGGGCCGTTCTCGTTTTCCCTTGCTGCGGCCCCACCGCGGCATCTGCGGCGAATCCGCGATAAATTCGGGCCATGAACGCCCGTTCTCCGGCCACTGCCTTGCGTGAACCGCCCGCCCCCTCGGGCCGCGGCGGCAGCACGCCGGTGCCGGCAGCGACGAAAGACGCCGCGGCCGCCTCGTTCGCCGCGCTGACCCACAAGCTCGACTACCTCGACGCCGCCGACATCAAGCGCGTGCGCGAGGCCTACCGCTTCGCCGACGAGGCCCACCTGGGCCAGTTCCGCGCCAGCGGCGAGCCCTACATCACGCACCCGATCGCGGTCGCCGGCCTGTGCGCCGACTGGAAGCTCGACGCGCAGGCCATCATGGCCGCGCTGATGCACGACGCGATGGAGGATTGCGGCGTCACCAAGGTCGAGCTGATCGAGCGCTTCGGCTCGTCCACCGCCGACCTCGTCGACGGCCTGACCAAGCTCGACAAGCTGCAGTTCTCCACGCGCGAGGAATCGCAGGCCGAATCCTTCCGCAAGATGCTGCTCGCGATGGCGCGCGACGTGCGCGTGATCCTGATCAAGCTCGCCGACCGGCTGCACAACATGCGCACGATGGACGCGATGGCGTCGGCCAAGCGCATGCGCATCGCCCGCGAGACGCTCGACATCTACGCGCCGATCGCACACCGGCTCGGCCTGAACCAGACCTACCGCGAGCTGCAGGAGCTGTCGTTCCAGCACACCCGGCCGTGGCGCCATGCGGCGCTGTCGAAGGCGGTGCTGCGCGCGCGCGGCTACCGGCGCGACATCGTCGAGCGCATCCAGCGCGAGGTGGAGAAAGCCTWCACCGACGCGCAGCCGCAGGCCCAGCAGAAGGTGCAGGTGTTCGGCCGCGAGAAGACGCTCTATTCGATCTACAGCAAGATGCGCGAGAAGCACTTCAGCTTCGCGCAGGTCAACGACATCTTCGGCTTCCGCATCGTGGTCGGCACGCTGCCCGAGTGCTACCTCGCGCTCGGCGTGCTGCACCAGCTGTACAAGCCGCTGCCGGGGCGCTTCAAGGATTACATCGCGATCCCGAAGGCGAACGGCTACCAGTCGCTGCACACCACGCTGGTGAGCCCGCTGGGCACGGCGGTGGAGTTCCAGATCCGCACCGAGCCGATGCACGCGGTGGCCGAGAAGGGCATCGCCGCGCACTGGATGTACAAGGCCGGCGGCACCACCCAGCTGCACGACGCGCAGCGCCTGGGCACGCTGTGGCTGCAGTCGCTGATCGACATTCAGGACGAGACGCGCGACGCCAACGAGTTCCTCGAGCACGTCAAGATCGACCTGTTCCCCGATGCGGTCTACGTGTTCACGCCGAAGTCCCGCATCATGGCGCTGCCGCGCGGCGCGACGCCGGTCGACTTCGCGTACGCGATCCACTCCGACGTCGGCGACCACTGCGTCGCGGCCAAGGTCAACGGCGACCCGGTCGCGCTGCGCACCGAGCTGCGCAGCGGCGACGTGGTCGAGGTCGTCACCGCGCCGGGCGCGCGGCCGAACCCGGCCTGGCTGAACTTCGTGCGCACCGGCCGGGCGCGCTCGAAGATCCGCCACTACCTGAAGAACATGGAGCAGGAAGAGTCGCAGCAGCTGGGCGAGAAGCTGCTCGCGCAGGCGCTGCGCGCCGAAGGCCTGAACATGCCGGCCAGCGACCCGGCCGATGCCGCGGCCGGCGCGCTGTGGCAGCAGCTCGCGCGCTGGAGCGGCACGCGCTCGCGCGCCGAGCTGCTGATCGACATCGGCCTCGGCCGCAAGATCGCGACCATCGTCGCGAAGCGGCTGGCCCAGATGATGGGCGAGCGCGGCGAGCGCCCCGATGCGCTGACGCTGACGATGGGCCGCTACGCCGCCGACGACAACGCGCCGTCGCAGGGCCTGGTGGTGATCGACGGCAGCGAGGGCGCCTCGGTGCAGATGGCGCCGTGCTGCCGGCCGATCCCCGGCGACGCGATCGTCGGCTACCTCGGCCGCGGCGAAGGGCTGCTGGTGCACACCGTCGACTGCTCGACCGCGAAGCGATTGTTCGAGCGCGACAGCGAGCGCTGGATGACGGTCGAGTGGGCCGAGGAGCCGGTGCGCGCGTTCGAGACCGGCGTCACGCTGCTGCTGAAGAACGGCAAGGGCGTGCTGGCCCAGGTGGCGGCCGCCGTCAGCGAGGCCGAGGCCGACATCACCCACATCGACATGGACGACGAACCGGCGGCGCAGACGATCGAGCTGCGCCTGCTGCTGAGCGTGCGCGACCGGCTGCACCTGGCCGACGTGATGCGCACCTTGCGCCGTGCCGCGCCGGTGCTGCGCGTCACCCGCGTGAAGCCCTAGCCTCCACTGCCCTTCGGGTACTGCACGTCGATCACCTCGATCCGCTCGAGGCCGCCCGGCGTCATCAACTGCACCTCGTCGCCGACGCGCGCCTTCAGCAGCGCCCGCGCGATCGGCGCGATCCAGCTGATCTCGCCGCGGCTGCTGTCCGACTCGTCGATGCCCTTGATCGTGACGGTGCGCTCCTCGCCGCGCTCGTTCGCATAGGTGACCGTCGCGCCGAAGAACACCTGGTCGTTGCCGTGGTGCAGCGACGGGTCGGCGACCTCGGCGATGTCGAGCCGCTTGGTCAGGAAGCGGATGCGGCGGTCGATCTCGCGCAGCCGCTTCTTGCCGTACAGGTAGTCGCCGTTCTCGGAACGGTCGCCGTTCTTCGCGGCCCACGACACCACCTCGACGACCTTCGGCCGCTCGTCGTCGAGCAGCGTCAGCAGCTCGTGGCGCAGCGCCTGGTATCCGCCAGGCGTCATGTAGTTGCGCGTGCCCTGCGGCAACGCCGGCAGGCCGACTTCGTCGTCCTCGTCGTCGCTGGAATCGGTCTCTTTGGTGAACGCCTTGCTCATGCCGCCGATTTGAACCCAAGTGACCGGCACATGCGATCAGGGTGATTGACTTGCCTAACCGGTTAGGCAGAATAAGACCGCCTCGACACCTTCAGGAACGTCCCATGTACACCCTCTTTGCCACGCCCGGGTCGGTCGGCTGCGCCGCCGTCGATGCCGCATTGCGCCTGTGCGGCGTGCCGTTCGAAACCGTCGAGGCCGCGCCGTGGACCGAGTCGCCCGGCCGCGACCGGCTGAAGCTCGCCAACCCGCTGGTGCAGATCCCGACGCTGCAGGGCGCCGGCGGCCAGCTGCTGACCGAGACGGCGGCGATCCTGATCCACCTCGGCCTCACGCACCCCGAGGCCCGGCTGCTGCCCGCCGACGCGGCCGCGCGCGCCAGCCACCTGCGCGGGCTCGTCTACCTGGCCGCCAACGTCTATCCGGCGATCACGATCATCGATTTCCCCGAGCGCTTCTGCGAGGCCTGCAGCGACGACGAGGCCAGGCGCATCCGCGCGCAGACGCGCCGCCATTTGCACGGGCTGTGGGAGGTGTTCGCCGACAACTTCACCGCGCCGCCGGCCGCCGCCTTCCTGGCGGGCGACGAACCCGGCGCACTCGACCTGATGGCCGCGGCGCTGTCGAAGTGCTTCGGCACGCGCCCTCACCTGGCCTCGGCACGACCCGGCTTCGCCGAGCTGCTGTCGCGCATCGACGCCCACCCGCGCTTCGCCGACACCGAGCAGCGCTACTGGCCGTCATCGACATAAGGACGGCGCTGATGGCCACCGTCTCGGCGGGCGTCGGCGGCGCGCTCGCGCTGGAGTTCGCGAACACCGCCGGCGATCACCTGTCCGATACGCCATCCGAGCGCCTGAGCAGCTGGGCGCGCTTCGCACAGTGGTGCCTCGAGCAGGACCTGGTCGATGCGCGCGGTGCCACGGCGCTGAAGGCATCGACCGACGACCTCGCGCCGGTGGTCGCCGCGCGCGACGCGGTGTTCCGCGTCGGCCTCGCGATCGCAGAGGGCACGAAGCCGCCGGCCGCGGCGCTCACGCTGCTGAACGACCTGGCCGCCGGCGACGGCCCGCGCGTCAGCCACACGCAGGCCGGCCTGCGCTGGCGCGGCACCGCCGACGACAGCGCGGCCTCGCTGCGCACGCTGC
>NZ_JBFUGN010000462.1:0-4777 GCF_056402895.1 Rhizobacter sp. P3_B12
GATCAAGGGCACCAGCTGGGTGTCGTAGAGATCGGGAATCGAGCCGGCGAACACCGTGTCGGAACCAGGTCGGTCCATGGGCTTCTCCTTGCGCTGCCAACGATCAATGCGCTGCACCCTCCACCGGCAGGGCTTCGGCGTGCCAGCGCAGCATGCCACCCGCCAGGTTGGCCAGCTCATTGAAACCCGCTTTCTGCAGCAACACCAGCGCCTGCGCCGAGCGCGTGCCCGAGCGGCACACCGCCACCACCGGGCGATCGCGCGCGATCTCGCCGCTGCGCGCCACCAGCTCGGGCAAGGGCATGAGCCGCGCACCGCGGATGTGGCCGAAGCCATCGCCGAACTCCGCCGGCTCGCGCACGTCGATCACCTGCACGTCTCCGGCCGCCAGGCGCTCGGCCAGCGCCGTCGGCTGGATCTCCCACACACCGCCGAAGCTGAAGCTGAGCGGCGCCCAGGTCGGCTCCTGCGGCAGCGCGGCCTCGCTCTCGGGCCGCCCGCAGCGCAGGTTGGCCGGCACCGCGATCTGCATCAGCTTCGGGTGCGGCAGGCCCAGGTTCGTCATGTAGCCCTCGAAGTCCGCCAGGCTCGCGTCGCCGCCCAGGCGCGGGTTGTAGCGGCGCTCCTCGGCGACGCTGGTCACGGTGAGGCCGCGGTAGTCATGTGCCGGGTACAGCAGGCACTCCGGCGGCAGCGACAGGATCTGCTGCTGCACCGAGCGGTACAGCTGCCCCGCGCTCCCCTGCTGGAAATCAGTGCGGCCGCAGCCGCGGATCAGCAGCGCATCGCCGGTGAAGGCCATGCGTTCGTCGTCCAGCACATAGGTGAGGCAGCCGTCGGTGTGGCCGGGCGTGGCGCGCACCTGCAGGTGGCGCATGCCGAAGGCCACGCGGTCGCCATGCGCCAGCAACCGGTCGGCCTCGCGCACGCCGGCTGCCTGCGACAGCAGGATGCGGCTGCCCAGACGCTGTTTCAGCAGCCACGCGCCGGTGACGTGGTCGGCATGCACATGGGTGTCGAGCGTCGCGACCAGCCGCAGGCCCAGTTCGCGCAGCAGGGCGGCGTCGCGGCGCACATGCTCGTAGACCGGGTCGATCAGCACCGCCTCGCCCGCCACCGCATCGCCGAGCAGGTAGGTGTAGGTGGACGACGGCGCGTCGAAGAGTTGGCGAAAGACCAGCATGGCGCGTCCTCTCAGCGGGAGGCAAGCCAGCGGTCGTGGATCGCCATGCCGGCCAGCATCGCCGCGACGAAGACCGCCGCCGGCCACCACCCACGCGCCAGCGCCACCAGCGCCGGCCCCGGGCAGAAGCCGCCGAGGCCCCAGCCGATGCCGAACAGCACGCCGCCGCCGATCAGCCGTGCGTCGATGCGGGTGCTGACCGGGATGTCCATCGCCGCGCCGGACCAGGCCGTGCGGCGGCGCCGTGCGATCGCGAAGGCCGGCAGCCCGACCGCGATCGCGCCGGCCATCACCAGCGCGAGGCTCGGGTTCCACGCACCGGCCAGGTCGAGAAAGCCCTTGACCTTGGCCGGATCGGTCATGCCGCCGGCGATCAGCCCGAGGCCGAAGACCAGGCCACTCAGCAGCGCGATGAAGGATCCCATCGGCGCCGCCTTCAGAAGAGGTGCCGCAGCACGAACACGGTGGCGAAGCCGGCACCCATGAAGGCCAGCACGTTGACCAGCGAGCGCAGCGACAGGCGACTCAACCCGCACACGCCATGCCCGCTGGTGCAGCCGTTGCCCAGGCGCACGCCGATGCCCACCAGCAGGCCGGCCGCGATCAACGCGCCGGGCCCGACATCGACCGAGACAGCGGGCCACGGCGCCCACAGCCGCCAGGCCCAGGGCGCGAGCAGCAGGCCGCCGATGAAGGCGAGCGAGCCGCGATGCGCCTTCAGCGGCGCACGCGCCAGCAGCGCCCGCCACGGCGCCCCGACGATGCCGGCAATGCCGGCGATGCGGCCGTTGCCGAGCAGGTAAAGGGCGGTCGCCAGCCCGATGCCCAGGCCGCCGGCCAGCGAGGCCCACGGGGTGAAGCTGTTCCAGTCGATGTTCATGCGAGAACGCGATGCCGCACCCGGCTCACAGCTCGCGCAACGCCGTCGTCACCGGCAGCCGCGCCGCGCGCACCGCCGGGAACAGCCCGCCGATGAAGCCGATGGCCAGCGCCCACTTGAGCCCCGTCCACAGCAGCTCCGGCGACACCCGCAGCGCAAAGCTCAGCTTGCCGACCGAGCCGGCGGCCATCGTCGACGCCCCATAGCCGTCGAAGATCAGCCACGCCAGCAGCCCGCCGAGCACGCCGCCCATCAGCGCGAGCAGCATCGTCTCCAGCATCACCGCCACCACCACCGGCACGCCGGAGAAGCCGATCGCGCGCAGTGTCGCGATCTCGCGCGCCCGTGCCGCCACCGCGGCGAACATCGTGTTCAGCGCGCCGAACATCGCACCGATCGCCATGATCGTGCCCACCGTGATGCCGATGATGCGCAGCACCTTGGTCACGCCTTCGGACTGCTTGCTGAAGTAGTCGAGCGTCGTCGTCACGTCGACCTGCAGCTGCGGGTTCGATTCGAGCGCCGCCTTCAGCGTCTTGAAGGCCTGCGGATCGGCCAGCCGCGCCGTCACCGAGGTGCGGCTGGCGGCGCGGCGGTAGGTGTCGGCGACCACGTTGCCGTCGGCCCAGATCTCGGATTCGAGCGCATCGCCGGTCGCGAACACGCCGGCCACCGTCCAGGTCTGCGCGCCCAGCCGCACCGTGCTGCCCGGCACCAGCCCGGCGAACTGGCGCGCCGCGCCCTGCCCCACCACCAGCTCGCGCAAACCTGGCCCGAAGGCCTTGCCGGCGACGATCTTCGCCTGCGGCCGCACCGCCCAGGCCCGCTCGCCGACGCCGCGCAGCTGCACGCTGCCCGTTTCATCGGGCGCGCCGCCCTTCACCGGCAGGTTGGCCGCCACGACCAGCTCTTCGGAGGCCAGCGGCTCGCCCTTGTCGTTGCGCGCGATGCCGTCGGCCTGCTGGATCAGCGCGATGCTGTCGCGCGTCAGCACCGACGACACCTCCGAGGCCGAGCCGCCGCGCATCACGATCACGCTGTCGGTGCCGCCGGTGCGGCGCAGCGTCTCGGCATAGCCCTCGGCCATCGACAGCAGCGAGACCAGCACGCCGACCACGCCGGCGATGCCGACCACGATCACGCCCGAGGCGCCCAGCCGCTGCGTCAGCGTGCTGATGCCGACATTGGCCACCGACAGCGTCTGCCGGCCGCGCCGCGTCAGCAGCAGCCAGCCGGCCAGCAGCACCGCCAGCGCCAGCGCGCCCGGCCACGGCAGCATCACCCACGCCGCCAGCACCGCCGCCAGAAGAACCACCAAGCCCACATTGATCAACCAGTTCACGCGCATCTCCCGTTCAGCGGCCCGCGAGGGCATCGACGATGTTCAGGCGCATCGCGTTCCAGGCCGGCAGCGCGCCGACGACGATGCCGATGCCGGCCATCAGCGCGAGGCCGAGCACCCAGCTGCTCGCGCCGACCGACGGCAGGTTCAGCATGCCGCCGCTGCCGGCGCTGACCGCCGGGATGACCAGCGTCGCGATGCCCAGCCCGATCAGCCCGCCCAGCACCAGCAGCAGCACCGATTCGGCGAGCACCATCGCGAGCACGCTGCGGCCGGAGAAGCCGATCGTCTTCAGCACCGCGATCTCGCTGGTGCGCTCGCGCACCGCCTGCATCATCGTGTTGCCCGACAGCAGCAGCAGCGTGAAGAACACCGCGCCCATGATCGAGCTGACGATCAGCCCGATGTCGGCCAGCTGCTTCATCCACGACGCGGTGGCCGCCTGCTCGGTCTGCGTGCGCGTCTCGTGGTCGGAGTTGGCCGACAGCGCGTCGATCGCCTTCGCGACGCGGTCGGCCTGGTTCACGTCGGTCACGCGCGTCACGTACCAGCCGGCCGCGCCCTGGTTGTAAGGCGTGGTCTCGTCGAAGTACTTCCAGTTCAGCAGGAACATCTGGTCGAAGAAGCCGCCGGTCTTCTTGTCGGTGGCATGCAGGATGCCGACGATGTCGAACTGCCAGTTCTTGCTGCCCGAGCGGTCGGGGAAGATGTTCGACTGCAGCGGCACCCGGTCGCCGACCTTCCAGCCGAAGCGCTGCGCGAGCTTCTCGCCGACCAACGCACCGGTGCGCGTGCTGTTGAAAGCCTTGCGTTCGGCTTCGGTCACCGCGACTTCGGGGAACAGGTCGAGGTAGTTGGGCGCCACCGCGAAGCTGAACACCTGGTTGTGCGGGTCTTGATAGGCGCCGCCGAACCAGTTGGCGTAGGCCACCGCCTTCACGCCGTCGACGCGCTCGATCTGCTGCGTGAGCGACAGCGGCAGCGTCTGGATGAACGACAGCTTCGAGCCAGTCTGCAGCCGCGCCGCGCCGTTGGCGCTCTGCCCGGCCTGCGAGAACGAGGTGCGCACGGCATCGAGCAGCCCGAACAGCAGGAAGGCCGCGATGATCGAGACCAGCGTCAGCACCGTGCGCGTCTTGCGCCGGAACAGCGAGGCCCAGACGAGGTGGAGGTACTTCATACGGCCAGCTCGGGCTGCCCGACCAGGCTGCCCTTGTCCAGGTGGTGCGTGCGGTGCGCGTACTCGGCGGCCTTCGGGTCGTGGGTCACCATCACGATGGTCTTGCCGTGGTCGCGGTTCAGCACGCGCAGCAGGCCCAGCACGTCCTCGGCCGACTGGCGGTCGAGGTCGCCGGTGGGTTCGTCGCACACC
>NZ_JBFUGN010000463.1:0-4777 GCF_056402895.1 Rhizobacter sp. P3_B12
GGCCAAGCCCGAGCCCGCGCCGGAGCCGGCCCCGCCGCCGGTCGCCGCCGCACCGGTGGCGCCAGCCGAGCCCTCGGCCGGCGAGAAGGCCTTCCGCTCGGGCGAAGCGTCGGCCAAGGCCGGCAACCTGGAACGCGCCCTGGCCGACTACAAGCAGGCCGCCAGCCTGGGCATTGCCGCCGCCGGCCCGAAGGTGGATGCCACCAGCAAGCGGCTGGTCGACACCCATTCGCGCAACGCCCGCTCGGCGCTCGCGCGCCAGGATCTCGACGGCGCGATCAAGTCCTGGGACAAGGTGCTTGAGCTCGATCCGGCCAACGACACGGCCAAGCTGGAACGTCAGAAGGCCCTGCGCCTGAAAGAGAAGGTCAACGCCCTCTGACCAGGGGCGGCCGGCCTGCGATGTAGGAGACGGCTGACGCCCACGCGGCGTGCCGTCCGATTCTCGTGGCCGGCCGGGCCGTGGACCCTTGGGTCACCAAGGAGGACACCCCATGACGCAAGAAGCCCAGATCATCGGCAAGGTCGAATACCRCGAAGGCGACGGCCAGCCGATCGAGATCCGCCCCGGCCCGATCGAGGTCGAGACCACCCTCACCGACGCCACGCTCAGTTGGGTCGACGGTGACACCCACGGCTCGACCGCGATCCCGATCGGCGATTTCCAGCGCTACGTGGCGCGCGGCACCATCGAGCTGAAACACGAGACGGTGTGAACCTCTGAGCGTCGCGCATAGAGTTCGAGCAGCACCTCGCTGACGTTGCCGAGCAGCAGCCGCGCGACACCCTCCGCATAGAAGTTGAACTGCGTGCTGACGCGGTAGCGCGTGCGCATCGCGAGCCGGGTGCCGCCGCGCTCGGGCTCCAGCTCGAACACCGTGTCGAGCAGGTCGAAGTACAGGCCGCCGATGCGCACGTGGTCGTCCAGCGCGCCGGCGGGAACCGAGTCGTCAGCGAAGCGGTAGGTCCACGCGATGCGGCGGGCCGGCTGCCACTCGGTGATGTCGCCGTCGAAGTGGATGCCCTTGCCCATCCGGAAATGCTGCACGCGCTGCCCGGCCGCGCCGGTGACACCTGATTGCGGCGGCGGCACGCCGATGCGGTACGCCCAGCCGCGCGCGACCTCGTCGGCCCGGATGTCGGGCAGCTGCGTCAACTGCTGCCACACCGCCGCGGGCGGCGCGGCAATCCACACACTGCGTTCGACCTGGCTGCGGTCATCCTGCAGCGCGGTGCCGGGCACCAGGGCGCCCATCAGCAAGGGCAGCACGCCGGCGGCATACAGCGTCGGCCGCGGCCAGCCCGAGACACGACAGGCGATGCCCATCAGCAGCCCGCCGATGCTGCCCAGCACGCCGAACAGCGGCGCGATGACGATCGCGCAGATCAGCCCCTCGATGTTGATGAGCAGCGTGCCAATGACGAACAGCGCGGTGGCAAGGAACGGTGCGCCGAGGTAGTAGAGCCACGAGCGCCGGTGCTCGCGTTCGGCCACGTAGACGGTGACCATGYCCACCGCGATCGGCGCGAGGAACACGAAGGCGCCGGCCATCGCTGACCAGTGGCCGCCGGCCACGCCGGAGAACACCAACCGCAGCGCGATGCCGGCCAGCGCCCCGGCCAGCACCGGCCAGCGGTAGCGGAACGGAAGGTGCTCGGCACTCATCGCGTGTGCGAGATCCACAGCAGCACCGCGAGCACGCCGATCGTCAGCTTCTGCAGCAGCGAGACCGCGTGCGCGAAGCGGCCGCGCAGGTCGATGCGCGGCTCGGGCGGGCTGATGCGCAGGCCCTGCGCCAGGGCCGTCGGCGAGCGGCCCAGCAAGGCCGGCAGCGCATTCGCGGCCGGCACGCTGCCGCGTTCCAGCAGGCGCATCGTCTCGGGGCTGAAGGCCTTCTGCGGCAGCAGCTGCGCCACGCGGGCCGCGAGCTTCATCAGCGGCATCGGCACCGGCAGCCACAGCGGCTCGCCCAGGCCGAGCGCCGCGCGGTAGGCGGCCAGCATCTCGCGGTAGCTCACGCTCTCGGGGCCGCCGATCTCGTGCACCGCCCGCAGCGTGCCGCGCTGCTCGACCAGCCGCGCGATCGCCTCGGCCAGCTCGTAGACGTGCAGCGGCTGCAGCCGTTGCGCGCCGCGCCCCGGCAGGCTGACGACCGGCAGCGCCGCGRGCGTCGCGAACAACGCGGCGCTCGCGCTGCGCGGCCCGTAGACCAGCGATGGCCGCAGCACCGCCCAGTCGATCGGCAGGGTCGCGAGCAGGTCATCGGCGAGCAGCTTGCTGTGCAGGTAGGCGCTGCCGATGCCCTCGGCGCCGACGCCGAGGGCCGACACCTGGATCACCCGCCGCACGCCCGCGAGCGCTGCGCCGCGGAACAGCTCGATCGGCCCCTGCGCATGCACGCGCTCGAAGCGCTGCCCGCGCGAAGGCACCAGGATGCCGACGCAGTTGACCACCGTGTCGACCTGCRCCTCGCGCAGCCGCGCAGCCCAGTGCTGCGGCGACACCGGGTGGGAGAAATCGAGCGGCCAGTGCTCGCGCGCCGCGCCCGGCCGGCGCGAGGCTTCGATCACCTTGTGGCCGCGCGCACGCAGCGCATGCACGACCGCTGCACCGATGCAGCCGGTCGATCCACAGACGAGGACCTTCATGATGGACTCCTTGAGAAGCAGCAGCGCGCCGGCGCCGCGACATCGAACGCGCGCACCGCCTCGGGTTCGAGCGCCTGCAGCGTGGCGCGGGGCGGCAAGGTGGCCGGCAGGCTGATGTCCCACACCAGCCCGATGCGCTGCAGCGTGCACAGCACCCACCAGCCCGGATCGGCTTGGCCCGGATAGAGCCCGAGGCGGGCCGAGCCGGGAAACGCGTGGTGGTTGTTGTGCCAGCCCTCGCCGAAAGTGATGAGGCCACAGCCGCGCACGTCGTGGCCTTGCACGCCGGCGCCGTCGACATGCCAGCTGCGGTGGCCGGTGCGGTGCGCGAAGTGGCCGACCATCCAGTGCCCGGTGAGGCCGACCACGCAGCGCAGGCACACGCCCCACAGCACCCAGCCGATGCCGCCGAGCGCGAAGAACAGCAGCGCCCACGGCAGCTGCTGCAGCAGCCAGTGGCGCTCGAGGGCCATCAGCACGCGGTCGTTCGCGAGGTGCGCCGGCAGCTCGAAGCGCGGCGGCCGGGCGAGGCGCAGCTCGCAGTGCAGTTGCCACCACGCGTCGACGAGGAAGCTGCGGCGGTGCGCGAAGAAATCGTGGCAGTGCGGCTGGCGCTGCGCCCAGTCGCGCAGGTCGTGCGTGCGCATCATGCCGGCCGGGCCGGCCATGCTGACCAGCACGCCGAGGTAGACCAGCACGCGTTCGAGCCACAGCGGGCAGGCATAGGCGCGGTGGATCAAGCGCCGATGCATGCCCAGCGAGTGGCCGAGGCACAGCGTGACGGCACTGCTTGCGAGGAACAGCGCGAAGCCGCTCCAGCTCGCGTAGCGGGTGACGGCCAGCATGCCGCCGGCCAGCATCGCGAACCACCACAGCGAGCGCTGCGGCGCCCACGCGACGCGGCCCTCGACCGCGCTGCACCCTTCCGTCGCGTGAACCGTGGTGACTTCGTTGCGCATGGCCGCCTCACTCGCCGCGGTGGGTGCGGCAGGCGCCATCGCGGCAGGCCTGCATGCGGGCCGCCATGCGCGCAGCACGAACCCGCCGGATGCCGCGCACCAGCGGCGCGCTCGCCCGCGAGATCGCCTGGCGATGCCGCGCGAACCAGCGGTAGCCCAGCTCGAACGCGGGCTGCAACGGCGCCCAGCCAACCGGCTTCAGCACCCAGCCCAGGCCCACTGCCTCATAGGCCAGCCGCAGCACCTGCACACCGTGCAGCACCCGGCCGTCGGCCGCGATCGCGTGGATCTCCTCGTTCATCGCCTGCAGCGTGATGCCATAGGGCGTCGGGTCGAAGCCCTCGGCACTGATGTCGACGAAGGCCAGGCGGCCCGCCGCGTTGCGCTCCCACAGGTGGTCCATCTCCAGCGAGCACACCGGGCAGGCGGCGTCGTAGAGCAGCGTCATCGGGTACAGGGCTTGGTTCATTCAGATCGCTCCGTCAGTAATTTCTGTCTTTAGAGAAACTCATGAGCAAAAAAAATTTCAGCCTCAGGGACCCAACAACTGCACCGGGTTGATCTCTTCGGCTGCTGCGCCGTCGCGGCCGAGCAGCTTCTTGATCTTGGCGCCGAGCTTCAGCACCTTGGTCAGCGTGTCGGTGTCGAGCTTCAGCATCTCGTCGCTCCATGCCGTCAGCGTGACCAGCAGTTCCTGCGTCTCGCGGATGCGCAGGCGCGCCTCGGCGGGGTCGCGGCTGAGCGCCGGATCGGCCAGCAACTCGTTCAGCACCTCGATGGTGGGCGCGATCTCGCGGCGCTGGCGCTCACGCACCACAGTGCGCAGCAACTCCCACACCTGCGTCGAGGTCTCGAAGTGATCGCGCCGGTCGCCGGCCAGGTGCACGAGCTTGATCAGGTTCCAGCCCTGCAGCTCGCGCAGGCTGTTGCTGACGTTCGAGCGCGCGACGTCCAGCGTGTCGGCGATCTCCTCGGCATGCATCGGCCGGCCGGTGATGAAGAGCAGCGCGTGGATCTGCGCGACCGTGCGGTTGACACCCCAGCGCGTGCCCATCTCGCCCCAGTGCAGGACGAATCGGGTCAGGGTCGGCGACAGGTTCATGAGGTGGACTCTAGGGTCGTCGGATATTTCTGTCAATACAGAAATCAAGAAAGAGGCTTCACAAGAG
>NZ_JBFUGN010000464.1:0-4754 GCF_056402895.1 Rhizobacter sp. P3_B12
TCTTTTAGGACAGTGGCAGCGAGGCTTCCTCTGCTTGCCGTCCACTCTTCCGAAAGGTCACGGTCATGGCATCAGTTACATCAGCGGGGATCGGCAGCGGCCTCGACGTCGAATCGATCATCACGAAGTTGATGACGGTCGAAAAGCTGCCCGTCACGCAACTGCAGACCGAAGCGTCGAAGATCCAGACCAAGATCTCCGCTTACGGCTCCATTCAATCGTCGGTGTCGGCCTTCCGCGACGCCGCGCTCGCGTTGACCCGCTCCGGCACCTGGGGTGCGACGTCTGCGACCTCGGCCGACACATCGGCCGTTTCCGTGTCCGGCGGCTCCAGCGCCTCGGCCGGCAACTACGCGGTCAGCGTGCAGAGCCTGGCGGCCTCGCAGTCGGTGGCAAGCACCAGCTTCACATCCAGCAGCGCGGTCGTCGGCGAAGGCTCGCTGACCATCGACACCGGCAGCTGGGACATCGGCGAGCCGGGCTTCAAGGCTCGCGCGACCATCAGCTCGATGAACATCGCGATCAGCGCGACCGACACGCTGGCCGACGTGCGCGACAAGATCAATGCGGCGGGTGGCGGCGTCTCGGCCTCCATCGTCACCGACTCGAGCGGTGCGCGGCTGGTGCTGTCGTCGAAGTCCACCGGGGCCGAGAACGGCTTCCGCGTGACGGCCAGCGGCGCCGGCCCGTCGGCCTTCGCGTACGACGCGACCGACGGCAGCGCCGCGATGACGCGCACCCRGACCGCCGTCGATGCGAAGGCGAAGATCAACGGGCTGGACATCACCTCGGCGAGCAACACGCTGAACGACGTGGTGCAGGGCCTGACGATGAACCTGCAGAAGGTCACCACCGGTGACGTGCAGGTCAGCGTCGCGCAGGACAACACCTCGATCAAGAGCGCGATCACGAGCTTCACGGCCGCCTACAACGGCCTCGCATCGCTGCTGAAGACGCAGACCAAGTACGACGATGCGACCAAGACGGCCGGCACGCTGCAGGGCGACAGCACCGCGGTGTCGCTGCAGCGCCAGCTGCGCTCGATGCTGACGGGCACCGGCTCGGCCTCGAGCGCGTTCCCGACACTGTCCTCGATCGGCCTGGAGATCCAGACCGACGGCACGCTGAAGGTCAGCGACACCAAGCTGACCAGCGCCCTGGGCAACCTGAGCGAGATGAAGAAGGCGTTCGCCAACAGCGACACGACCGACTCGGCCAACGACGGCTTCGCGCAGAAGCTGCGCGCGCTGGGCGACCAGGTGCTGGGCACCGACGGCACGCTGGCCGCCCGCACCACCGGGCTGAACAGCACGCTGAAGGACAACCAGGAACGGCAGGACGACATCACCGACCGGATGACGAACACCGAGAAGCGCCTGCGCGCCCAGTACACCGCGCTCGACACGAAGATGGCGGGGCTGAACACGCTCAGCACCTACATCACGCAGCAGATCGCGAACTGGAACAAGTCCACCGGCTAGTTGACGGCCCCCACGTCGCTTCGCTCCTGCCCCCCGAGGGGGCACCTCGCCGCAGGCCCGGCAAAGCCGGTTCCTGGGCGAGTTGCTTGGGGTGCTTCGCTGCGCTCGCGTGAAGCCTTTCTGCCAGCTGCAACTTCTCCTCACACTTGAGGGCGAAATGGACCCTGTTTCACCCCACTTGTGCGGCCTAAAGGCCGCGCGGGGCGGGCCGATAAACAGTGCATCCAGTCACGCACAAGGCCAAGAACATGTTCGGTTCCGACTACTCCGCATCGCCCTTCGGCGGCCGCAGCAATGCCTACCAGGCAGTGCAGGTCGGCACCGGGGTCGACGGCGCATCGCCGCACCAGCTGATCGCCATGCTGTTCGACGGGCTGATCGATTGCATCGCCCAGGCGCGCGGCGCCATCCGCAACAAGAAGATCGAGGAGAAGGGCCGCGCCATCAGCCGCGCGGTGCGCATCGTCGATGAAGGCCTGAAGGCCGGCCTGAACCTGAAGGAGGGTGGCGCGCTCGCCGCCCAGCTGAACGACCTGTACGCCTACATGGCCCTGCGCCTGACGCAAGCCAACCTGCACAGCGACGAGGCCGCCCTCGACGAATGCGTGCAACTGATCGAGCCCCTGCGCAGTGCCTGGGCCGAGATCGACATCAAGACCGCCGCCTGAAGCGCCGAGCCCACACCATGAAGCCCTACCAGATCGACCGGTCGCACGACAACGGAGACCACCCCATGAACAAGGCCCTGCTGAACTACTACGAAGCCATCGAGCGCGCCAGCCAGGACATGCTCGAAGCTGCCCGCGTCGGCAACTGGGACCACGTGGTCAAGCTCGAAGGCGCCTGCGCCGTGCTGATCTCGCAGCTCAAGCACGCCGCCGCGCAGCGCCCGCTGGATTCCGAGGAAGCCCAGTTGAAATCGCGCATCATGCAGCGCATCCTGGTCAATGATGCCGAGATCCGCCACCTGGCCGAGCCGTGGCTGGAAGACCTGGACGCGATCCTCGCCGGCAAGCCGAAGACCGTTCACTGAGCCGTTCACTGACGTTCACTGATCGCGGCGGACCGTCCCGCCGACCGGAGCCGAACTTGGACACGATGCCGATGCCGCTGGACGCGCTGTCCGCCACCCATGGCGGGCTGGACGATTTCCGCCTCTCCGCCGTGCCCGAGGTGCTGGCGATGCTCAAGCGGCTGCAGGACGGCAACGTGATCGTCCACCTGAACGGCAGCGACGGTGCCAACTACACCACCACGCTGTGGTCGATCGACCCGGTGCGCGGCCTGATCAGCTTCAGTGCCGAAGGCGAGAACAACCAGGTGCAGGCGCTGGTCGAGTCGGCGGATGCCGTCGCGGTCGCCTACCTGGACAGCATCAAGCTGCAGTTCGACGCGGTCGGGCTGGTGATGGTGCACAACGGCCGCAACGCGGTGCTGAACTGCGCGATGCCGCGCGAGCTGTTCCGTTTCCAGCGCCGCAGCGGCTTCCGCGTGCGGCCGCTGCTGCGCAGCACGCCGATGGCGCGGGTGCGCCACCCGGCCATCCACGAGATGCCGCTTGCGCTGCGCGTGCTCGACGTGAGCATCGGCGGCTGCGCGCTGTTCCTGCCCGACGACGTGCCGCCGCTGCCGCCCGGCGTGGTGCTCAACGGCGTGCAGATGGACCTCGACGTCGACACGCGCATCCACGTCGCGCTGCGCCTGCAGCACGTGACCTCGATCAACCCCGATTCGCGCGGCGTGCGCCTGGGCTGCGAGATCGTCAACCCGACCAGCGACGTGTCGCGCGCCCTGCAGCGCTACATCGACCAGACCCAGAAACGACAACGCCTGCTGGCCGGAGGCTAGCCTTCCTTCGCCTGGGGCCGGGCATGGCAAGATCGCCCCCTGGTTGAACAACGAAGGCCAGCGCGTGCGCATTCAGATCGAGCCCGGTGTGAGGCTGTTCGTGGACGTCGAAGGCCCCGGCCTCGTCCCCGACGGCAACGGTGTGCGGGAAAAGCCCAACCTCGTGCTGCTGCACGGTGGCCCGGGTTTCGACCACGTCGCCTTCAAGCCCCTGTTCTCCCGCCTGGCCGACCTGGCCCAGATCGTCTACTACGACCACCGCGGCCACGGCATGAGCGACCGCCGCCCGCCGTCGGAGTGGACGCTGGACACCTGGGCCGACGACGTGGTGCGGCTGTGCGATGCGCTCGGCATCGCGCGCCCGATCGTGCTCGGCCAGTCGTTCGGCGGCTTCGTCGCGCAGCGCTACATCGCGCGCCACCCGGGGCATGCGGCCAAGGTGATCCTGTCGAGCACCGCCGGCAGCATGGCGATGCCGCGCAAGCTGGCGATGTTCGAGCAGCTCGGCGGCCGCGAGGCGCGCGACGTGGCCGAGCGCTTCTGGGCCGACCCGAGCGACGAGAACAACGCCGTCTACCAGCGCGTTTGCAAACCGCTGTACAACCCGAGCCTGGTCGGCCGCGTCGAGAGCGCGCCCTGGCGCTTCACCGCCCCCGAGATCCTGCAGGCCTTCATCCGCGGCGAGCAACGTCAGATGAACCTGCTGCCCGGGCTGGCCGCCGCGCAATGCCCGGTGCTGGTGCTGGCCGGCGAACTCGACCCGGTGTGCCCGCTCGAAGACGCGCAGGACATCGCCGCGGCGCTGCCTGCGCGCTGGCGGCAGTTCCATTCGTTCCCCGGCATCGGCCACGGCGCCTGGCGCGAGAAGCCGAACGAGGCCTTCGACGTGCTGCGCCGCTTCATCACCGACCCCGCTTGATGCCACGACCACGGCCAGGATGCATGCGATGACCACCGAAGAACTGTTCCGCGAAGACGCTGCGCTCGACGACTGCGAGGCGCGCATCATCGCGCTCGGCGAGACCGGCGTGCAACTCGACCGCACCGTGTTCTACCCGCTCGGCGGCGGGCAGGCCGGCGACCGCGGCGAGCTGCGGCTGGCCGACGGCCGCGTGCTGCAGATCGCCGACACGCGCAAGGGCGCGGCACCGGGCGAGATCGTCCATGTGCCGGCGCCCGGGCAGGAGGCGCTGCTCGCCACCCTTGCGCCCGGCCAGCCGGTGACGGCCTGCATCGACCGGGCGCGCCGCGAGCGCCACATGCGCTTCCACACGGCCACCCACCTGCTGTGCGCGCTGGTGCCGCACCCGGTCGACGGGTGCTCGATCACCGCCGAGTCGGCCCGGCTCGATTTCCACATGACCGACCCGCTCGACAAGGAGGCGCTGACCGCCGGCCTCGCCCGCCTGGTGGCCGCCGCCCACC
>NZ_JBFUGN010000465.1:0-4749 GCF_056402895.1 Rhizobacter sp. P3_B12
GCCTTCGGCGCCCTCGCGGTCGCCGTGCTGCTCGGSCTGCTCTACCCGCTGCTGGGCGCTTCGATGCTGGTCGCGCTGCTCGTCGATGCTGTCGTCCCGCAGCGCTGGCACGCGCGGCTCGGGCTCTAGCCGCATCGCGGTCTACGAACGCGCCCTTCGTGTCCGGGAGGATGTCGCTCTGCGCAGCCTCCGCCCGAGGTCATCCACATAGGTGATCACGACCGGGATCACCAGCAAGCTCAGCAGCGTCGAGGAGATCAGCCCGCCGATCACGACGATCGCCATCGGCGCGCGGAAGCTCGGGTCGCCGCCCCAGCCGAGCGCCACCGGCAGCATGCCGGCCCCCATCGCGATGGTGGTCATCACGATGGGGCGGGCACGCTTGCGACACGCATCGACGACCGCGTCGGCACGGCTCAGGCCGTGCTGCTCGCGGGCGATGACGGCATAGTCCACCAGCAGGATCGAGTTCTTCGTCGCGATGCCCATCAGCATGATCAGGCCGATCATCGACGGCATCGACATCGACGACCCTGTCACGTACAGCGCCAGGAAGGCGCCCGGCACCGACAGCACCAGCGCCGCGAGGATCGTCACCGGCTGCACGAAGTCCCTGAACAGCAGCACCAGCACGACATAGATGCACAGCACCCCCGTGAGCATGGCCATGCCGAACCCATAGGCCAGCTCGGCCATGTTCTCGGCGTCGCCGCTCGCGCTGTGCGTCACCCCGGGCGGCAGCTGCTGCAGGCTGGGCAGCGCCAGGGCGGCCTGCTCCACCTCGCTCAAGGGCCGGCCGTTCAACTCGACCTCGAGATTGACGTTGCGGCTGCGGTCACGGCGGGAGATCTGGGTGGGCCCGCTCGCCACCTCGAGCGACGCGACGCTCTCCAGCGCCACCGGTCCGCGTGCACCCGGCACCGGCAATTGCCTGAGCGTGTCGATGTCCTGCCGCGCCGCACCCGCCAGCTTCACCACCACCGGCACCTGCCGCTCGCCGAGGTTCAGCCTGGCGAGCTCCTGGTCGTGGTCGCCGGTCGTCGCCACGCGCAGCGTCTCGGCGATCGCGGCCGACGTGACGCCCAGGTCGGCCGCACGCGCGAAATCGGGGCGCACCACCAGTTCCGGTTGCACCAGGCCCGCGCTGGACGTGACGGCACCGATGCCGGGGAGGGCTCGCAACTCGCGCTCCACCTGCGCGGCGGCCTGGGCCAGCACCCGGCCATCGTCGCCAGCGAGCACCATCACGTAGTTCTCGCTGGAATCGCTGCCGACACTGATCCGCGTGCCGGGCAAGCCCGCCAGGGCCTCGCGCAACTGCTGCTCGATCTGCTGCTGGCTCAGTCCGGCACGGTCACGGCGATGCGACAGGTTCACCGTCAGCACCGCATTGCGCACGCTGCCGGCCACCGGGCCGTCGTCGGCCGGCCCCGAATCGCTGCGGCTGCCGCCGACGGCGGTGTAGATGGTCCGGGCGTGCGCGTTGCGGCGCACGATCGCGCGCGCCCGCTCGGCGAGGGCCAGCGTGTCTGCGAGCGTGCTGCCGGGCGGCAGGGTCAGCGACACCTGGGTCTGCACCCCGTCGTCCGACGGCATGAAAGCGCCCGGCAGCGTGGACGCCACGAACAGGCCGAGCCCGAAGAACAGGGATGCCAGCAGCAGCGTGAGCCCGCGGTGCCGCAGGCACCAGCGCGCCCAGCCCAGGTAGGCGCCCATCCAGCGCGGCTCGGCCTCGCCCTGCTGGCGCGGCGCCTTCAGCAGGTAGGCGGCCATCATCGGCGTGAGCATGCGGGCGACGACGAGCGAGAAGAACACGGCGATGGCCGCCGTCCAGCCGAACTGCACGAAGAACTTGCCGACCACGCCCCCCATGAAGGCCGTCGGCAGGAACACGGCGATGAGCGTGAAGGTCGTCGCGATGACCGCCAGGCCGATCTCGTCGGCCGCCTCCATCGCCGCCCGGTACGGACTCTTGCCCATGCGCAGGTGGCGGGCGATGTTCTCGACCTCGACGATGGCGTCGTCCACCAGCACGCCGATCACCAGCGACAGCGACAGCAGCGTCACCGTGTTGAGCGTGAAGCCCATCAGGTGCATCACCGCAAAGGTGGGAACGACGGACAGCGGCAAGGCCACCGCCGCCACGAAGGTCGAGCGCCAGTCGCGCAGGAACACGAACACCACCAGCACCGCCAGTGCCGCGCCTTCGTAGAGCAGGCCCATCGAGCCCTCGTAGTTCTCCTGCACCGGGTCGATGGCGCTGACGGCCTCGACCAGCTCGATGCCGGGATGCGCGGCCTTCAGATCGCGCAGCGCAGCGCGCACGCCGGCAGCCACCTCCAGCTCGCCCGCACCGCGCGCGCGCGTGATCTCGAAGCCGACCACCGGCTTGCCGTCCAGCCATGCCGCGGAACGCGCATCGGCGCTGCCGTCGACCACCGTCGCGACCTGGTCGAGCCGCAGCGGCCGGCCATCGGTCAACACGAGTTCGACGGCGGCCAGCGCCTCGGCCGATTGCACCGTGGCCAGCGTGCGCACCTGCTGCTCGGTGCCCCCCAGGTCGGCACGGCCCCCCGCGGCGTCCTGCTGCACCTGACGCAACTGCCTCGAGATGTCTGCCGCCGAGGCATTCAGCGCGAGCAGCCGTGCCGGGTCGAGCTCGACCCGGACTTCGCGCGTGACGCCCCCGACGCGGCGCACCGCGCCGACGCCCGGCACCGCAACCAGCGCCTTGCTGACCTGCTGGTCCACGAACCACGACAGCGCCTCTTCATCCAGGCGCGGCGAGGTCACCGTGTAGGTGAGGACGGGCCCGCCGGCGGTCGTTGTCTTCTGGATCACCGGATCGCGCAGGTCGGCCGGCAGCTCGCCCCGAACGCGCGCCACCGCATCGCGCACATCGTCCAGCGCCTCCTGCGACGGCTTCTCGATCTGGAAGTCGACAGAGATGATGGCCGTGCCGTCGGTCAGCTCGGTGTCGATGTGCTTGACGCCTTGCAGCGTGGCCAGCGAGTTCTCGATCCTGCGCGCGACATCGGTCTCGAGCTGCGACGGCGAGGCCCCCGGCAGCGAGACGGTGATCGTCACCGTGGACAGATCCATGTCCGGGAAGTTCTGCACGCGCATCGCCGCGAAGCCCATCAGGCCGGCGAACGCGAGCAGCACGAACAGCAGGATGCCCGGGGTCGGATTGCGGATCGACCAGGAGGACACGTTGAAGTTCATGGCGCGACCACCTTCACCAGGTCCCCGTCGCCGAGGAACACCCCTCCGCTGGCGACGACCTGGCTGCCGGCCTCGACGCCCGCGAGGATCTCGACGCGGTCCCCGGCGCGCCGGCCGAGCTTCACCTTGGTCTGCAGCACCCTGGCGTCGCGCCCGACGCGCAACACGTAGTCGAAGCCCTCCCTCTGCAGCACGGCGGCTTGCGGCAGCGTGAGCGCCGGCGTGCCCTGCCCGACCTCGATCTCGCCGCGCGCGAACATGCCGGCGCGTGCCGTGCTGCCCGCCGGCAGGTCGACGTAGACGACACCCTTGCGCGTCTGCGTGTCCACCGCCGGTGCGAGCATGCGCACCGTGCCGCGGATGGCCTCGCCGCCCACCGGCGTGACGGTCGCCGGCTGGCCCGGCGCGAGCCGCGCGAGCTGCGGTGCCGCCACCTCGGCGCGCCACTCGATGCGCCCGCGCAGGATGAGCCGGAACAGCTCCTGTCCGGTCGGCAGCACGGCGCCGATCGTGGCGCTGCGCGCGGAGATCACGCCGTCATCGGGCGCGCGCACCTGGGTCTGCGCGAGGCGCAGTTCCTGCGTCCGGGCCGTGGCCCGGGCCGCCTCCCGGCGCGCCCGGGCCATGCGTTCGGCCGTCAGGTACTGGTTGATCTGCTGCGCGGAGAGCGCCCCGCTGGACTGCAGGTCGCGCGCCCGCTGCGCGTTGGCCGCGGCCTCGGCCAGCGCGGCCTCGGATTCGGCCAGCGCGGCCAGGCTGTGCGCGAACTCGGTGGCGACCGCGGCGGGCTCGAAAGTCGCCAGCACCTGCCCGCGCCGCACGCGGTCGCCGACATTGACCGCGACGCGGGTCAGGCGCAAGCCGTCGGCCTCCKTCCCGATGCTGGCTTCCTGCCAGGCCGCGATGCTGCCGTTGGCGGCGATGCGAACCGGCAGCGTGGCCGGCTCGGGTTGGATGACGGTCACCGCCAGCACGGGCCGGGCCGCCGGCGGCGTGTTCGCGGCCTGTGCGCCGGCCACCTGCTCCGCGATGCCTGCGATCACGCAGGCGAACACGAAAAGGAGTGGCGCGAAGCGCCACGGCGATCGATGCGGGTTCTTCATGGGTCGATGTCCTCCATGCGCCAGCCACCGCCGATGGCCCGGTAGGTGTCGACCCAGGCCAGCACCGAATCGCGCTGCTGCTCGACGACGGCGCCGCGTGCGGCGACCAGGCTGCGGCGGGCGTCCTCGAGCTCGAACAGGCTCGCCAGCCCGCCGCGGTAGCGCGCCTCGGTGGCCTGGTACGCGCGGTCGAACCCGGCGACGGCGGTGCGCACGTCGTCGCCGCGCGCGGCAGCGCCGTGCAGCGAGACCAGTGCGGTCTCCACCTCTCGCACGGCGACGCGCAGGCGGGCGGCGTAAACCACGCGTGCCGATTCGTGGCGGACCAGGGCGGCTTCGGCATGGGCGCGGCGCACGCCGGCATCGAAGAGCGGCAGCGTCACGGCGACGGGGCCGATGCGCCACACGGTGCCGTCGGTGC
>NZ_JBFUGN010000466.1:0-4743 GCF_056402895.1 Rhizobacter sp. P3_B12
CTCGTCGCCAGAGCGCAGCTGGAAGCCGTAGCGCTTGGACACGACCAGCGCCAGCTCGAGGATGTCGATCGAATCGAGACCGAGGCCTTCGCCATACAGCGGCGCATCGGGGTCGATGGCGCCCGGGGCGATCTCCAGGTTGAGGGACTCGACCAGGAGCGTGCCGACTTCCGGCAACAGAGAGATGTCAGCTGAACTCATGCGGTCTCGGGATACTCGTGCAGTGGGGTCCGCACGATCAAAGTGCGCGATTTTAGCGGAGCCGGCTTGCGGCTTCCGTCACAGGCCGTACCATCGCCCGACCCTGGCCCCTCGTCTGCCGCCCATGCCCGATCGCGCTCCGCCCGCACGCCTCTCGCCTGAGCCGCCCGGACCCGGCCCTGCCGTGGTGCACCTGCCGCACAGCGCGCTGAACGATTACTACCCCGATGGCGACGTGCAGGCCCGCGAGCGCTTCATCCGCACCGCCTTCGACGACACTGCCGGCGACTACAACCGGCTCGAACGCATCCTCGGACTGGGCACCGGCTCGTGGTACCGCCGCCAGGCGCTGCTGCGCGCCGGCCTGGCGCCCGGCATGCAGGTGCTCGACCTCGGCATGGGCACCGGGCTGGTCTCGCACGAGATCCTGCACGTGACGAACGAGCCGCAGCGGCTGATCGGCGTCGACCCGAGCCCGGGAATGATGGCGCAGGCGCACCTGCCGCCCGAGGTGCGCTGCCTCGAGGGCCGGGCCGAGGCGCTGCCGGTGCCGGACGCGAGCGTCGATTTCCTGGTGATGGGTTATGCGCTGCGCCACATCGAGGATTTCTCGGTCGCCTGCGCCGAGTTCCGCCGCGTGCTGAAGCCGGGCGGGCGGCTGCTGATCCTCGAGATCACCAAACCGGCCGGGCGATTCAGCACCGCACTGCTCAAGCTCTACATGCGCGGCGCGCTGCCGCTGCTGGCGCGCGTCGTCTCGAAGGCCGAGGGCACGCCCCGGCTGTGGCGCTACTACTGGGACACCATCGCCGCCTGCGTGGCCCCGGCCGAGGTGGTGGCCACCTTGCGCGCGGCCGGCCTGCACGAGGCGGGCCGCCATGTGGAACTCGGCATCTTTTCGGAATACGGAGCTCGCGGCTGATGAACCTGCCTTCCCACCAACTGACGATGACGGTGCTGATGACGCCCGACATGGCCAATTTCACCGGCAACGTGCACGGCGGCAGCATCCTGAAGCTGCTCGACCAGGTGGCCTACGCCTGCGCGAGCCGCTATGCGGGGCGCTACGTGGTGACGCTGTCGGTCGACCAGGTGACCTTCCGCCAGCCGATCCACGTCGGCGAGCTGGTCACCTTCCTCGCGTCGGTGAACCACACCGGCAACACCTCGATGGAGATCGGCATCAAGGTCATCACCGAGAACATCCAGACGCAGCTGGTGCGGCATGCCAACAGCTGCTTCTTCACGATGGTCGCGATGGACGACGAACGCCGGCCGGCCACGGTGCCGCCGCTGGTGCCGGTGTCGCCGGACGAGATCCGCCGCAGCAAGGCGGCCCAGGTGCGGCGCCAGCTGCGCCAGGAGTTCGAGAAACGCGCGACCGCGATGACCTCCTGACGCGCATCCCGCGCTTGAAGACTTGACGGCGTCAGATGGCTGGCGCACAACAGCGCCCTTGTCAACAACGAAGGGAGTGATGATGAACCTGAYGAAGCGGGCTGCGGCCGAACTGATCGGAACCTTCTGGCTGGTGCTGGGGGGCTGCGGGAGCGCGGTGCTGGCAGCGGCGTTCCCGAACGTGGGCATCGGCCTGCTGGGGGTCTCGCTCGCGTTCGGGCTGACGGTGCTGACGATGGCCTTCACGATCGGCCACATCTCCGGCTGCCACCTGAACCCGGCGGTGTCGATCGGCCTGGTGGCCGGCGGTCGCTTCAAGGCGTCGGAGTTGCCGGCCTACATCGCGGCGCAGGTGATCGGTGGCCTGCTGGGCGCGGCCGTGCTGTACCTGATCGCGAGCGGCAAGGCCGGCTTCAGCCTGGCCGGCGGGCTGGCGTCGAACGGCTTCGGTGAACACTCGCCGGGCGGCTATTCGGTGATGGCAGCGTTCGTCTGCGAGGTCGTGATGACCGGCATGTTCCTCGTGATCATCATGGGCGCGACCGACAAGCGCGCGCCGGCTGGCTTCGCACCGATCGCGATCGGGCTGGCGCTCACGCTGATCCACCTGATCAGCATCCCGGTGACCAACACCTCGGTGAACCCGGCGCGCAGCACCGGGCCGGCGCTGCTCGTCGGCGACTGGGCGCTGGCGCAGCTGTGGCTGTTCTGGGTCGCCCCGATCGGCGGCGCGGTGATCGGCGGGGTGCTGTACCGCTGGCTGGGCGGGCCGGACGACAAGGCCTGACATCGTTCTTTACACGCGGGCGGCCAACCCGCGTGCCGGCTGCGGCGTTGCTCCGGAGTGGCGCCGCGTCCGGCGCCCGGAGATGTCGATGAACCCGAAGCTCGCGCTGACGCGGCTCGCGTTGCTGGCCCTGGTGGGCAGCACCTTGTCCGGCTGCATCGTCTACCCCCGGCCGTACCACGAGCGGCCCTATTACGGGCCGCCGCCCGGGCCGCCACCGGGTGCGGGGGTCGTCGTGCCGCAGGCACCGCCGCCTCCGCGTTACTCGTACTACGACAACGGCCGCGGCCAGGTCACCAACATCGAGGTGCTGCGCCAGTACGAGCGGCCGACCGGCGGCGGGGCGGTGCTGGGCGGCATCGTCGGTGCCGCGGTGATCGGCGCGGTGATGGGCGGGCGCGGCGCGGGCGTCGTCGCCGGGGCGGTGGGCGGGGCGATCGTCGGCAACGAGATCGAGCGCAACCAGACGCCGGCCTGGGACACGTTCCGCATCACGGTGYGACTGGACAGCGGCGTGTGGCGGCAGTTCGTCGTCACGCAGCCGAACGGCCTGCGCGTGGGCGACGCGGTGCGCGTCGAGGGCCCCCGCATCTTCCCCGGCTGATCTACAATCCCGGCTCCCACGAGCAGAGCAAGCAAGGAACGAGGAAGGCATTATGGTTATGACACCGCGAACTACGCCGATTTCCACGAAGGTTTAGTCGGCCGCGGCTCGTCACGTCTTTACTCGTCATCTCTCTCGAAGCGCGGCTCACCCCCGCGCTTTTTTGTTTTCAGGAGCTCTCCCCCATGATTTCAGTCCAGTTGCCCGACGGTTCCCGACGCGAGTTTCCCGGCCCGGTGACGGTGGCCGAGGTGGCGGCCTCCATCGGCACCGGTCTCGCGAAGGCGGCGCTCGCCGGGCGCGTCGGGCAGGGCGATGCGGCACGCGTCGTCGACACCAGCTACCGCATCGAGGCCGACACGGCGCTCGCGATCGTCACCGACAAGGACCCCGACGGGCTCGAGGTGATCCGCCACTCGACGGCCCACCTGCTGGCCTATGCGGTCAAGGAGCTGTTCCCCGAGGCGCAGGTCACGATCGGCCCGGTGATCGAGAACGGCTTCTTCTACGACTTCTCGTACAAGCGCCCGTTCACGCCCGACGACCTGGCGGCGATCGAGGCCAAGATGGGCGAACTCGCGAAGAAGGACGAGCGCGTCGAGCGCCGCGTGCTGCCGCGCGACGAGGCGGTGGCGTACTTCAAGAGCCTGGGCGAGCACTACAAGGCCGAGATCATCGCCAGCATCCCGGCCAACGAAGACGTCTCGCTGTACCGCGAAGGCAAGTTCGAGGATCTGTGCCGCGGCCCGCACGTGCCGAGCACCGGCCGGCTGAAGCACTTCAAGCTGATGAAGGTGGCCGGCGCCTACTGGCGAGGCGACCACCGCAACGAGATGCTGCAGCGCATCTACGGCACGGCCTGGGCCACCAAGGACGAGCTGCAGCAGTACCTGCACATGCTCGAAGAGGCCGAGAAGCGCGACCACCGCAAGATCGGCCGTGAGCTCGACCTGTTCCACCTCGACGAGCACGCGCCCGGGCTGGTGTTCTGGCACGCCAAGGGCTGGGCGGTGTGGCAGCAGGTCGAGCAGTACATGCGCGCCGTCTACCGCGACAACGGCTACCAGGAAGTGAAGGGCCCGCAGATCCTCGACCAGGGCCTGTGGGAGAAGACCGGCCACTGGGGCAACTACCGCGACAACATGTTCGTGACCGAATCGGAAAAGCGCGACTACGCGCTGAAGCCGATGAACTGCCCCGGCCACGTGCTGATCTTCAACTCGCAGATGCGCAGCTACAAGGACCTGCCGATCCGCTACGGCGAGTTCGGCCAGTGCCACCGCAACGAGCCGTCGGGCGCGCTGCACGGCATCATGCGGGTGCGCGGCTTCACGCAGGACGACGGCCACATCTTCTGCACCGAGGACCAGATCCTCGACGAATGCGTGGCCTACACCGAGCTGCTGCAGAAGGTCTACAAGGATTTCGGCTTCACCGACATCATCTACAAGGTCGCGACGCGGCCGGAGCACCGTGTCGGCTCCGACGCGTTCTGGGACAAGGCCGAGTTCGCGGTGATGGAGAGCCTGCGCCGCTCCGGCTGTGAGTTCATCATCGCCYCGRGCGACGGCGCCTTCTACGGCCCGAAGATCGAATACACGCTGAAGGACGCGCTGGGCCGGCAGTGGCAGTGCGGCACGATGCAGGTCGACTACAACACCGCCGAACGCCTGAGCGGCGAGTACGTGACCGACACCAGCGGCCGCGCCCACCCGGTGATGCTGCACCGCGCCATCATCGGCAGCTTCGAGCG
>NZ_JBFUGN010000467.1:0-4740 GCF_056402895.1 Rhizobacter sp. P3_B12
GACGGTGGCCGGCCCACGCGGCTCGTTCATCATCCCGCTCGACTACGACTGGCACCTGCTGATCGGCGACGCGAGCGCGCTGCCGGCGATCGAGCGCCGGCTCGAGGAGCTGCCGGCCGGCACGCGCGCGATCGTGCTGCTGCAGCTCGATGCAGCGGATCGCCGCCCGCTGGCGAGTGCCGCCGCGCTGCAGGTGCAGCATGTCGACAGCGACGACGCGCTGCTCGCCGCGGCCCGCGCGCTCACGCTGCCGCCCGGCGACGGCTACGCCTGGTGCGCCGGCGAGGCCGCGACGATGGCGGCGCTGCGCCGCGTGCTGGTCGACGAGAAGGGCCACGACCGCCACGCGATCCGCGCGGCCGCGTACTGGAAGCGCGGCGTCGTCGCGCACCACGAGAACCTCGGCGATTGAAGAAAGGAACACGCCATGTCAAACCGGACCTTGCCGCTCGACGACCACCTGCTCGACTACGTCATCGCCCATTCGGTGCGCGAGCACCCGGCGCAGGCCGCGCTGCGCGAGGCGACGCGGCGGCACCCGCACGCGTCGATGCAGATCTCGCCCGAGCAGGGGCAGTTCATGTCGCTGCTGGTGCGCCTGATCGGCGCGCGCCGCGCGATCGAGGTCGGCGTGTTCACCGGCTACAGCGCGCTGACGGTGGCGCTCGCGCTGCCCGACGACGGCCGGCTGCTCGCCTGCGACATCAACGACGACTACACCCGCGTCGGCCGGCCGTTCTGGCAGCAGGCGGGCGTGGCGCACAAGATCGAGCTGCAGCTCGCGCCGGCGCTGCAGACGCTGGATGCGCGACTCGCGGCCGGCGAGGCCGGGCAGTACGACTTCGCGTTCATCGACGCCGACAAGCGCAGCTACGACGGGTACCTGGAGCGCTGCCTGCAACTGCTGCGCCCCGGCGGGCTGATCGCGATCGACAACACGCTGTGGGGCGGCGACGTGGCGCACCCGGCCGCGGCAGGCACCGACACCGCGGCGCTGCAGGCGCTGAACGACAAGCTGCACCGCGACGAGCGGGTCGACCTGTCGCTGCTGCCGATCGGCGACGGGTTGACACTCGCGCGCAAACGGTAGCCCGGATGCCAATCCGGGATTTGTCCGACACATCCCGGATTGGCATCCGGGCTACGAACCCCATACCTCCTGGGCCGTCTCCACGACCAATCTGAGCTTCGCCCGCTGCGCCTCCACCGCGATGTCGTTGCCGTGCACCGTGCTGCTGAAGCCGCATTGCGGCGACAGGCACAGCTGCTCCAGCGGCACGTACTTCGCGGCCTCGTCGATGCGGCGCTTCAGCTCGTCCTTCGACTCCAGCTCGCCGAGCTTGGTTGTCACGAGACCCAGCACCACCGTCTTGCCCTTCGGCAGGAAGCGCAGCGGCCTGAAATCGCCGCTGCGCGCGTCGTCGTACTCGAGGAAGTACGCGTCGACGTCCATCTCCGACAGCAGCGCCTGCGCCACCGGCTCGTAGCCGCCCTGCGCCGCCCAGGTGCTCTTGAAGTTGCCGCGGCACAGGTGCACCGCGAGCGTCATGCCGGCCGGCTTCTGCGCCACCACGCGGTTGATGAAACCGGCGTAGCGGTGCGGCAGCTCGTCGGGGTCGTCGCCGCGCTGGCGGGCCGCCTCGCGCATCTTGTCGTCGCACAGGTAGGCGAGGTTGGTGTCGTCCATCTGCACATAGGTCGCGCCGGCCGCCGCCAGCGAGCGCAGTTCGTCGCCGTAGGCGTTCGCCACGTCCTGGTAGAACGGCTCCAGGTCCGGGTAGTGCTCGCGGCTGATGCCGGCGCGCCCGCCGCGGAAGTGCAGCATCGTCGGCGACGGGATCGTCACCTTCGGCGTGCGCCGCGTCTGCGACTTCAGGTACTCGAAGTCGGCACGCTGGATGTCCTTCACGTGGCGCACCTTGTCGATCACGCGCATCACCGGCGGGGCGAGCTCCTCGCTGCCGTCGGGCTTCTTCACCAGCACCGGGATGTCGGTCTTCACGCCGCCCAGCTGCTCCAGGAAATCGATGTGGAAGTAGGTGCGGCGGAACTCGCCGTCGGTGATGCTCTGCAGGCCCACGTCCTCCTGGAAGCGCACGATCTCGGTGATCGCCCGGTCTTCCACCGCACGCAGTTCGGCCGCGCTGATCTCCTTCAGGCGGAAGCGCTCGCGGGCCTCCAGCAAATACTTCGGTCGCAGGAAGCTGCCGACGTGGTCAGCGCGAAAAGGAGCTGCGGAACGCTGGGTCATCAAGGTCTCCTGTGAGGGTTCACCGCGATGCGCGATGCCCCCGTTTCTGCTGCAATGTTCTTATATAGAACACGGGTGCTGTATGCGAACCTTGATGCTAGCATCCGGCCCCGGATTCGCTGCATCATCCACCGCCTTCCCAACGGAGACAAACGCATGCACAAGCGCACCGCCCTGCGGCACCTCGCTGCGGCGGGGCTGGCCTCGAGCCTGCCCCTGGCTTTCCCATCCGCCGCCTTCGCGCAGGCCAAGCCGTTCAAGATCGGCTTCATCCTCCCGATGACCGGGCAGTCGGCATCGACCGGCCGGCAGATCGAGGCGGCCGCGAAGCTGTACCTGGCGCAGAACGGCAGCACGGTCGCCGGCCGCAAGATCGAGCTGATCATCAAGGACGACGGCGGCGTGGCCGACGCGACGCGCCGCATCGCGCAGGAGCTGGTGGTCAGCGACAAGGTCGACGTGCTGGCCGGCTTCGGCCTGACGCCGCTGGCCCTCGCGACCGCGCCGATCGCGACGCAGAGCAAGACGCCGATGGTCGTGACCGCCGCGGCCACGTCGATCGTCACCGAGCAGTCGCCCTACATCGTGCGCACCAGCTTCACGCTGCCGCAGGTGACGCTGGGCATCGCCGAATGGGCGAGCAAGAACCAGATCAAGCGCGCGGTGACGCTGGTGGCCGACTACGCGCCGGGCATCGACGCCGAGAAGACCTTCAGGGACCGCTTCAAGCTGAACGGCGGCGAGGTCATCGGCGAGATCCGCTCGCCGCTGCGCAACCCCGATTTCGCGCCCTTCCTGCAGAAGGTGCGCGACCTGAGCCCCGATGCGGTGTTCGTGTTCCTGCCGTCCGGGCAGGGCGCGGCGTTCATGAAGCAGTTCGCCGAGCGCGGCCTCGACAAGTCGGGCATCCGCCTGATCTGCACCGGCGACGTGACCGATGACGACCAGCTCAACGACATKGGCGACGTCGCGCTGAACATCGTCAGCTCGCACCACTACTCGGCCTCGCACCCGTCGGCGGTCAACAAGAAGTTCGTCGAGGCCTTCCAGGCGGCCAACAAGTTCCGCCCGAATTTCATGGCGGTGGCCGGCTACGACGGCATGCGCGTGATCACGAAGGCGCTTGAGGCCACCAAGGGCGCGGGCGGTGGCGATGCGCTGCTGGCCGCGATGAAGGGCCAGGTGTTCGAGAGCCCGCGCGGTCCGGTGATGATCGATGCGCAGACGCGCGACATCGTGCAGGACGTCTACATCCGCCGCGTCGCCCGGGTGAACGGCCAGCTCTTCAACGAGGAGTTCGACGTGCAGAAGGCCGTGAAGGATCCGGGCAAGACGAAGTAGGCATGCTGACGCTGCTGTTCGACGGCATCGCCTACGGCATGCTGCTGTTCGTGCTGGCCGTCGGGCTGGCGGTCACGCTCGGGTTGATGAACTTCGTCAACCTGGCGCACGGCGCGTTCGCGATGGCCGGCGGCTACGTCACCGTGCTGCTGATGAACCGCCTGGGCGTGCCCTTCCTCGCGACGCTGCCGGCCGCCTTCATCCTCACCGCGCTGGCCGGGGCGCTGCTCGAACGCACGCTGTACCGGCCGATGTACGCCAAGCCGCATCTCGACCAGGTGCTGTTCTCGATCGGCCTGGTGTTCATGGCGGTGACGGCGGTCGACTGGATCATCGGCTCGCAGCAGCAGATGATCCAGGTGCCGCCGTGGCTGCAGGGCCGCTTCGACTTCGCCGCGGTCGGCATCGGCAAGTACCGGCTGTTCATCATCGTGCTGTGCGCGCTGCTGACGATCGCGCTGCAGGCGGTGCTGACGCGCACCCGCTTCGGCAGCCGGCTGCGCGCCGCGGTCGACGATCCGCGCGTCGCGCAGGGCCTGGGCATCAACACCAGCCAGGTGTTCCTGCTGACCTTCGCGGTCGGCTCGGGGCTGGCCGGGCTGGGCGGTGCGCTCGGTGCCGAGGTGCTGGGGCTGGACCCGAGCTTCCCGCTCAAGTTCATGATCTATTTCCTGATCGTCGTCTCGGTCGGCGGCACCACCACCATCACCGGCCCGCTGCTGGCCGCGCTGCTGCTGGGCATCGCCGACGTGTTCGGCAAGTACTACGTGCCCAAGCTCGGCGCCTTCATCGTCTACACRCTGATGATCGTGATCCTCACGCTGCGCCCGCAGGGGCTGTTCGGGCGGAGCGCCGCCCGATGACCGAACGCGGCAGCGTGCGCGATTCACTGGCCGCCGCTTCGGCCTGGCGCTGGTGGGAGTTCGCGCTCGGGCTGGTCGCGCTCGGCTCCTGCGTGTTCGCCGGCGAGCATGCGCTGCTGCTCAACGAGATCGCGATCCTCGGGCTGTTCGCGATGTCGCTCGACCYGGTGCTGGGCTACGCCGGCATCGTGTCGCTCGGGCATGCGGCGTTCTTCGGCTTCGGCGCCTACGCGGCGGCGCTGTTCGCGAAGCACGTGATGCCCGATCCGCTGGTCGGGCTGGCGG
>NZ_JBFUGN010000468.1:0-4732 GCF_056402895.1 Rhizobacter sp. P3_B12
CGTCTGAGGCGCACGTGGGTTGAAACGAGACGAACGCGATGAAGCGCGCCAGCTACGGCAGTCGTGCGTCTCGTCCGAGGCGCACGTGGGTTGAAACACGCAYCGCGTATCGAATGAGGACAGCAAGGACGTCGTGCGTCTCGTCCGAGACGCACGTGGGTTGAAACTGCCAGGGAGGCGCGGACCGCCTCGAACTGGTGAAGTCGTGCGTCTGGTCCGAGGCGCACGTGGGTTGAAACACTGGCTGCCCCCTTGTGCCTTGAGGATTGCGCGGGTCGTGCGTCTCTCCCGAGGTGCAGGTGGATTGAAACTCGAACGAATCCATCGTCGGACATGCGAGCGACAGTCGAACGCCTCATCCGAGGCGCACATGGGTTGAAACGCGCTGGGCGCTTCGACATCGACCCAGCCGGTGAGTCGTGCGCCTCGTCCAAGGCACGCGCGGATTGAAACTGCTTGCCGTTGTAAATATTGCAGTTCCAGGGATGTCGCACGTCTCTTCCAACGCGCACATCGGTTCCAACTCCAACCCGCATTGGTCAACCTGAAGACGCCTTACGTGGGGCCGCCGCGCGCCGCTTCGGCGCCGATCGCAAGCTCCGCAACTGCGCATCGATCAACCCCTGTCCCTCATCCGCCAGGAACTGCTTGAACGCCGACGTCACCTGCGGCAGGCGGCGCGACGCCAGGTGCATCGCGTACCAATCCCGCTGCAGCGGGTTGCCGGCCATCGGCAGCAGCGCCAGCAGCCCGGCCTCGAGCTCCAGCGCGCAGGTGTGCAGCGACAGGAAGGCCACGCCGAAGCCGGCGGCACACATGTGCTTGATGGCCTCGTTGCTCGACATCTCCGAGCCGATGCGCAGCGGCACGCCGGCATCCTTGTAGAGCCGCTCCAGCGTCGTGCGCGTGCCCGAGCCGCGCTCGCGCGCCAGCAGGTTCGCTTCCACCAGGTCGGCCAGTGCCGGCCGGCGCTGCTTCATCAGCGGATGCTTCGGCGACGCGAGGAACGCCATCGGGTGCTTCGCGAACGCCACCGCCGTCGTCTTCAGCTCGGCGGGCGGCCGGCCCATGATCGCGATGTCGACCTCCTGCGCGGCCAGCATGCGCACGATCTCGTCGCGGTTGCCCACCTGCAGCTTCACCTTCACGTCCGGGTGCTGGCCCGCAAAGGCCACCAGCAGCGGCGGCAGCAGGTACTCCGCCGTGGTCACCGCACCCACCCGCAGCGTGCCCGAGAACAGCCCGCGCTGCGCCGCCATCTCGTCACCCGCCTCACGCCACAGCTCGAGGATGCGCGCCGCATAGCCGGCCATCAGCTCGCCCGCCGCCGTCAGGCGCACGCCGCGCCCGCTCTTCTCCAGCAGCGGTGCCCCCGCGCTTTCCTCCAGCAGCTTCAGCTGGATCGACACCGCCGGCTGCGTCAGGTGCAGCTCGCTCGCAGCACGCGACACGCTGCCCAGGCGTGACACCGCATGGAAGGCCGCGAGCTGGCGGAAGGTGGCGTTCTTGAGCATCAGTCGAAGCTTATGGGTTGCCGAAAAGAATCAATTATTCCGAATGCATCGCGATGCCTACATTCGACTCAACCGAGCAAGGAGAGTGTCCATGGGCCACATGAAAGACGCAACGCAGATCACCGATGCCAAGAAGCGCTATTCGGCCGGCGTTCTCAAGTACGCCCAGATGGGCTACTGGAACGCCGACTACGTGCCGAAGGCGACCGACATCCTGGCGCTGTTCCGCATCACGCCGCAGGACGGCGTCGACCCGATCGAGGCCGCCGCCGCGGTGGCCGGCGAATCGAGCACCGCCACCTGGACGGTCGTCTGGACCGATCGCCTGACCGCCTGCGACATGTACCGCGCCAAGGCCTACCGGGTCGAGCCGGTGCCGAACAACCCCGGCCAGTACTTCTGCCACGTCGCCTACGACCTGAGCCTGTTCGAGGAGGGCTCGATCACCAACGTGGCCGCGTCGATCATCGGCAACGTGTTCAGCTTCAAGCCGCTGAAGGCCGCACGGCTCGAGGACATGCAGTTCCCGGTGGCCTACGTGAAGACCTTCGCCGGCCCGCCCACCGGCATCGTGGTCGAGCGCGAGCGGCTCGACAAGTTCGGCCGCCCGCTGCTCGGCGCCACCACCAAGCCCAAGCTCGGCTTGTCGGGCCGCAACTACGGCCGCGTGGTCTACGAAGGCCTGCGCGGCGGGCTCGACTTCATGAAGGACGACGAGAACATCAACTCGCAGCCCTTCATGCACTGGCGCGACCGCTTCCTGTTCGTGATGGACGCCGTCAACAAGGCGAGTGCCGCCACCGGCGAGGTCAAGGGCAGCTACCTGAACGTCACCGCCGGCACGATGGAGGAGATGTACCGCCGCGCCGAGTTCGCGAAGTCGCTCGGCTCGGTGATCGTGATGATCGACCTGGTGGTGGGCTACACCGCGATCCAGTCGATGAGCCACTGGTGCCGGCAGAACGACATGATCCTGCACTTGCACCGCGCGGGCCACGGCACCTACACCCGCCAGAAGAACCACGGCGTGAGCTTCCGCGTGATCGCGAAGTGGATGCGCCTGGCCGGCGTCGACCACATCCACGCCGGCACCGCCGTCGGCAAGCTCGAAGGCGATCCGATGACGGTGCAGGGCTACTACAACGTCTGCCGCGACACGCACACCGTGGTCGACCTGCCGCGCGGCATCTTCTTCGAGCAGGACTGGGGCGCGCTGAAGAAGGTGATGCCGGTCGCCTCCGGCGGCATCCACGCCGGCCAGATGCACCAGCTGCTCGACCTGTTCGGCGACGACGTGGTGCTGCAGTTCGGCGGCGGCACCATCGGCCACCCGCAGGGCATCCAGGCCGGCGCCACCGCCAACCGCGTCGCGCTCGAGGCGATGGTGCTGGCGCGCAACGAGGGCCGCGACATCGCGAACGAAGGGCCCGACATCCTGGCCGAGGCGGCCAGGTGGTGCGGCCCGCTGCGCGCCGCGCTCGACACCTGGGGCGAGGTCAGCTTCAACTACACGCCGACCGACAGCTCCGATTACGTGCCCACGCTCGCCGTCGCCTGACCCCGAACACCCTGGAGACCTCGCATGCGAATCACCCAAGGCACCTTCTCGTTCCTGCCCGACCTCAGCGACGCGCAGATCGTCCGCCAGATCGATCACGCGCTCGGCAAGGGCTGGACCATCGGCATCGAATACACCGACGACCCGCACCCGCGCAACACCTTCTGGGAGATGTTCGGCAACCCGATGTTCGACGTGTCCGACGCGGCCGGCGTGATGCTGGAGCTCCGGCAGTGCCGCAAGACCTTCCCTGACCACTACATCCGCCTGGCCGCGTTCGACTCGACGCACGGCACCGAATCGGTGGTGCTGTCCTTCATCGTCAACCGGCCGGCGGTGGAACCGGGCTTCCGGYTGATCCGCACCGAAGAGCAGGGCCGAAGCTTGCGTTACAGCATCGAAAGCTATGCCGTGCAGCGTTCGCCCGAGGGCGAGCGGTACGGAATGCGCCAGGAGTGACCGCGCCATGAACGAGGACCGCGACAGTCTGTGTCAGCCGCCCGGCGAGATGCCGGAAGCGTCGGCGGCGCGCGCGATGCTCGACCAGCTCGATGCCGAACTGATCGGCCTCGCGCCGGTGAAGGGCCGCATCCGCGACATCGCCGCGCTGTTGCTGATCGACAAGCTGCGCGCCGAGCAGGGGCTGCAGTCGCAGCCGCCCTCGCTGCACATGTGCTTCACCGGCAACCCCGGCACCGGCAAGACCACCGTCGCGATGCGCATGGCCGAAGTGCTGCGCCAGCTCGGCTACGTGCGCAAGGGCCACCTGGTGGCGGTGACGCGCGACGACCTGGTCGGCCAGTTCATCGGCCACACCGCGCCGAAGACGCGCGAGGTGCTGAAGAAGGCGATTGGCGGCGTGCTCTTCATCGACGAGGCCTACTACCTGTACAAGCCCGAGAACGAACGCGACTACGGGCAGGAGGCGATCGAGATCCTGCTGCAGGTGATGGAGAACCAGCGCGACGACCTGGTGGTGATCCTCGCCGGCTACCAGGACCGCATGGAGACCTTCTTCGCCAGCAACCCCGGCATGGCATCGCGCATCGCGCACCACATCGATTTCCCGGACTACAGCGAGGCCGAGCTGATGCTGATCGCGCAGCTGATGCTGACCCGGCTGAACTACCGCTTCGACGACGCGGCCGAACCGGCCTTCGCCCGCTACCTGAGCCTGCGCCGGCAGCAGCCGCACTTCGCGAACGCACGCTCGATCCGCAATGCGCTCGACCGCATCCGGCTGCGCCACGCGACGCGGCTGTTCGGCGCCGGCCGGCGGCTGACGCGCGAGCAGCTGTGCACCCTGCAGGCCGAAGACGTGCTCGCGAGCCGCGTCTTCGCCGGCCCCACTCCAGGAGCAAGACCATGAGCATCGAGGCCCTGATCTTCGACGTCGACGGCACGCTGGCCGACACCGAAGAGGCACACCGCGTCTCGTTCAACAGCGTGTTCGAGCAGCACCGGCTCGGCTGGACCTGGACGCGCGCCGAGTACCGCCAGCTGCTCGACGTGCCGGGTGGCAAGGAGCGCATCGCGTCGTACATCGCGTCGCTGCCGATCGGCGCGGCCGAACGCCAGCGCCTGCTGGCCCTGGTGCCGCGGCTGCATGCCGACAAGACGCGCTTCTATGGCGAGGTGGTGAGCGAAGGCGGCGTCACGC
>NZ_JBFUGN010000469.1:0-4729 GCF_056402895.1 Rhizobacter sp. P3_B12
GCCGAAGCCCCCCGAGTTCGAGAAGCCCCGCCCGGCCGAGGTGCCGGACGACGCCGCGCTGGTCGCGGCCGGCGCGCGCATCGGCGAGGTGCGCTTCGAGCGCCTGAACCTCTTCGACACGCGCCTGCCGGAAGAAGACAGGCTGCTGTTCCGCTGGGCCAACAAGCTGCACCTGCTGACGCGTGAATCGGTGGTCGCGTCGCACCTGCTGTTCAAGCCCGGCGAGCCCTACGATCCGCGGCTGCTGCGCGAGTCGGAGCGCATCCTGCGCCGCGAGTCGTACTTCCGCGATGCCCACATCCGGCCAGTCGCGCTGCACGACGGCATCGTCGACCTCGAGGTGGTGACGCAGGACGTGTGGACGCTGAATCCCGGCGTGTCGCTCGGCCGCTCGGGCGGCAAGAACAGCAGCGGCTTCAGCCTGGAAGACGCCAACCTGCTCGGCCTCGGCAAGGAGCTCGGCTTCTCGTTCAAGTCCGAGGTCGACCGCAGCAGCAAGACGCTGAGCTACCACGACAACCACGTGCTCGACAGCTGGTGGGACCTGCAGGCCCAGTACTCCAACAACAGCGACGGCCATGTGCACGCGCTGGCCGTCAAGCGGCCGTTCTATGCGCTCGACACCTCATGGACCGCCGGTTCGCAGGTGCGCGACGAGGCGCGGGTCGATTCCGTCTACGACCGCGGCGACGTGATCCGCCAGCTCGACGTGCGCGAGCGCACGATGTCGGTGTATGGCGGCTGGTCCGCCGGCCTGCAGGACGGCTGGGTGACGCGCTGGACCGCCGGCCTGGCGTACGACGAACACCGCGCGACGCTGGTCGTGCCGCCGAACGAGGCGCCGCCGCCCGGCACCGAACGCACACTGGTGTACCCGTGGATCGGCTTCGAGCTGATCCAGGACGCCTTCAGCGAGGTGCGCAACCAGGACCAGATCGGCAAGACCGAGGACGTGTCGCTCGGCTGGCACGTCACCGGCAAGCTGGGTGAATCGCTGCCGGGCCTCGGCGCGGACCGGCGCGCCACGGTGTTCTCGCTGGCTGCGACGGTGGGCCATGCGCTGACGCCGCGGCAGACGCTGCTGCTCGCCGGCTCGGCGCTCGGCCGCGTCGAGGACGGACAGCTGCAGAACTCGCTGTTCAAGGCGGAGGGCCGCTACTACCTGCGGCAGTCGCCGCGCCGCAGCTTCTTCATGGACCTGTCGGCGCAGCGCGGCGTGCGGCTCGACGACGGCCAGCAGGTGCTGCTCGGCGGCGACAACGGCCTGCGTGGCTACCCGCTGCGCTACCAGAGCGGCGACGGCCGCTGGCTGTTCACGACCGAGCAGCGCGTGTTCACGAACTGGTACCCGTTCCGGCTCTTCAACGTCGGCGGCGCGGTGTTCTACGACATGGGCCGCACCTGGGGGCAGGGCGCGGTGCCGGACGCTTCGCACAAGCTGCTGAGGGACGTGGGCTTCGGGCTGCGCCTGGGCAACAGCCGCACCTCGCTCGGCAACGTGATCCACGTCGATGTCGCGTTCCCGCTGGACGGCGACCGCTCGATCAAGAAGGCGCAGTTCGTCGTCGAGGTCAAGGAGAGCTTCTAGGGCCTGTCAACCTTCGGGAAGGCTCGCCCACTGCCGCACGCGCTCGATCACCGTCGCCGCGTCCAGGCTCTTGTCGTACAGCCCGTCTGCGCCGTATTTCTGCGCGGTCGGCCGCAGCCCGGCCAGGTCCTGGTTGGTCAGCACCAGCGCCTTGCAGTCGTTGCCCCTGTCGCGCAGCGCCTTCAGCACGTTGAAGCCGTTGCCGGGCGACAGGGCGACGTCCAGCGTCACGACGCCGGGGCGCAGGCGCTCGATCATCTCGATGGCCTCGTCCTCGGCCGCGGCGATGCCCACCACGCTGACGCCCGGGATGGCCATCAGCAGCCGCTCCAGCCATGTCTGGATCAGCTCCGAGTCTTCGACGATGACGACGTTCAGCGGCATCCGGGCAGCGTAAACCGGGGCGCGAGGCGTGTGAACCGGACGCCGTATCGATCGGATGGAGGGCGATTGCCTACACGTCAGCCCGGATCCGTCAGCCCGCGGGCCACGCAGTACTTCGTCAGTTCGGTGTTGTTCTTCCAGCCGGTCTTCTCCAGCATCCGTGCCCGGTAGGTGCCCACCGTCTTCACCGACAGCCCCATCAGCTGCGCGATCTCGGCCGGCGCCTTGCCGGCGGCGATCAGCTGCATCACCCGCAGCTCCTGGGCCGAGAGCTGCTCGTGTGGCTCGCCGGCGGCGGAACGCCCGCCCAGCAGGTCGACCAGGTGGTCGGCGGCGGCCTCGGTCACGTAGCGGCGACCCTCGCCGATGCGCCGCAGCGCGGTCACCAGCTCGTCGCCGGCCCGGTCCTTCGGCAGGTAGCCGGCGACCCCCATCTTCAGCAGCCGCGCGGCGTAGGCGGCTTCCACGTTGAAGCTCAGCACCAGGATCGGCACCGGCCCGGCCAGCTGCAGCATCCGGCTGGCGCCTTCGGTGCCGGTGGTGTCGGGCAGCCCCATGTCGAGCACGACGAAGCCGGGCGAGAAGGCCTTGAACGTCTCGCAGGCCTGCGCGAGCGTCGTCGCCTCCTCGACATGGGCGTCCGGCCAGGCGCCGAGGATCAGCTGGCGCACGCCCAGCCGCATGATCGGGTGGTCGTCGACGATCAGCACCTTCATGCCGGCCATGCTTCCTCCACGCGGGCGGGTTGCTGCAGCGGGATGCGGGCGACCACCTCCGAACCGCCGTCCGGCCCCGGCCCGAACTCGAACGCGCCGCCGACCATCGCGGCGCGTTCGCGCATGTTGCGCAGGCCGCTCGCGTCGGCGCGCACCGGCTGCGGGCCGATGCCGTTGTCGCTGATGCGCAGCACGTACAGGCCGCGGAACTCGCAGCCGGTGATCGAGACGCGCGTCGCCTGCGCATGCCGCAGCGCATTGGTCGTCGCCTCCTGGACGATGCGGAACAACTGGTTCGCGCGGTCGCTCTCCAGCTGCTCGTCGTCGTCGATCTCGGCCGTGACCTCCAGCTGCCCCGGCCGCGTCAGCCGCTCGGCGAAGTGCGACACCGCCGCCCCGAAGCCCAGGTCGTCGAGCAGCGGCGGGCGCAGCTCGGTCGCGATGCGCCGCGCGATGACGATCGATTCGTCGAGCATGCCGGTCAGCTGGGCCAGCTTGTCGCCCGGCAGCTCGGGGTGGTCGCGCGCCAGCTGCTGCACCACCAGCTTGGTGCCGGTGACGATCTGCCCGAACTGGTCGTGCACCTCGCGGGCCAGGCGCCGGCGCTCGGCCTCGATGCTGTCGTCCAGCTGCTTCGCGAACGACTGCAGCCGGTCGCGTGCCGAGCGCACTTCCTCGGTGCGGTCGTCGACCATGCTCTCGAGCATGCGGCTGAAGCGCCGCAGCGAATCCTCGGCGCGGTCGCGGCGGCGCTGCTCGTCGGCCAGCAGCCACAGCGCGCCGATGATCAGCGCGCAGCCACCGGCCGCCAGCGCGACGATCAGCGCCGCGGTGCGCGCCTGCAGCCGCGCGGCATCGGCGTCGCGCCGGATCACGTGCTCGCGCCGCACGGTGGCGAGCGCCTCGAACTCGGCGCGGATCGCATCCATCGCGAGCTTGCCGTCCAGGTCGGTGCCGGCGCCGGCGGGTTCCACCTCGCCGCTGCGGCGCTTCAGCACATGGGCATCGGCGAGCGCGATGCGGCGCTGCACCAGGTCGTCGATGCGCTGGCGGATGGTGGCGAAGTCACCGTGCGGCCCCGACGGCGTGGCCAGGTGCTGCATCAGGTCGGCATAGGTGTCGGGGAACTTCGCCTTGCCCCGCTCGTACGGCGCCAGGCTTTCGGTGCTGCCGCTGAGCAGGTAGCCGCGCTGGCCGGTCTCGATGTCGAGCAGCAGCGTGAGCGTCTTGTCGATCAGCCCGAGCGTCTGCTCGTCGCGCCGGCGCTCCTGGGCCTGGGCGGCCAGGTCCTGCAGGCCGCGGTAGCCGGCACCGGCGGTCACGCCGAAGGCGGTGGCACCGGCCACGATCAGCCACAGCGCGAGCTGCGCCGTTCGCCACCACGGCAGGGCCGGGCGCTCAGACGATGCCGATTCCAAGGGCCATACCTCCCTGGCGCGCCAATGTGTTGCGCATGGTATGCGCGGAGAGCCGACGCCGGTACCGGTTCCAACCCATCCGACACATTGGGGATGACAGCGCAAGCGGAACTGATCGACAGTCCGGCGGATGGCGTGTAGCAAAGTGTGTCAGACAGGCGCGTTTGCGGTTAGATTTCCCCCAGGGGGAAGTTTGAATGCGCAGTGCGCGAGCACACGATCTGCCGCCGTTCCATGTCACGGCGCGCCTGGACGACACCGGGTCTTGCGATGTCTTCATCACCGATGGGCAATCGGTGGGCCGGCTTGCCCGGGCCGTGCCCGACCTGCCGGCCTTGCGCCGGCTGTCGCATGCCGCCGCTGAAGGCGACCTGCACGCGAGCATCACCTTGTTCGCTCAGCTGTTCCCGGGCGTCATCGGTGCCACGCTGCGCGGCAGCGAGCCGCGCCGCCTGAACCTGCAACTCGGCGCGGCGCTGCACGGCCTGCACTGGGAGCTGGCGAGCGACGGCCACGGCCTGCTCGGCGAACGCTGGCGGGTCGCGCGGCACTTGCTGGTCGACGACGACCGGCCCGCCGACCTCGATCCGCTGCCGGACCTGACGGCCACCACGGTGCGGCGC
>NZ_JBFUGN010000470.1:0-4728 GCF_056402895.1 Rhizobacter sp. P3_B12
TGGCCGAGCACTTCTACCTGTCGGAGGAGAGCAGCTACGAGCAGGGCCGCTGGGAAGCCTACCCGTACCAGGTCGCGATTGCCGACTGCATAGGCCACGACGAGATCACGCACGTGACCTGGCGGAAGTCGGCGCGCACCGGATACACCAAGATCTTCCTCGCGGCCATCGGCTACTTCGCCGAGCACAAGCGCCGCAACCAGGCGGTGTACCAGCCCACCGATGAGGACCGCGACGACTTCGTCACCACCGAACTGGAGCCGATGCTGCGCGACGTGCGGGTGATGCGCCGCGTGTTCCCGAAGTTCAATCGCAAGTCCAAGGACAACACGATCAAGAAGAAGCGGTTCCTCGGCTGCCAGCTCCACCTGCGCGGCGGCAAGGCCGCGAAGAACTACCGCCGCATCACCGTGGACTGCGTCTACTACGACGAGACCGACGGCTTCGATCGCGACATCGAGAAGGAGGGCAGCGCATTCCGTCTGGGCGACAAGCGCATCGAGGGCGCGACCTTCCCGAAGTCGGTGGCGGGCAGCACGCCGAAGCTGAAGGGCTTCAGCCTGATTGAGGACCGCGAGCACCAGGCCGACGTTCGCTTCCAGTACTTCATCCGCTGCCCGCACTGCGATGACGAGCACACGCTCGACTGGGGCGGCAAGGGTGCCCGGCACGGGATGAAGTGGACGGACGGCGACCCGGAGACGGTCGGCCACGTCTGCCCGCACTGCGGCGTCTGCATCACCCAGGCCGAGTACTTGGCGGCGTGGCGCGGCCGTTGGAAGGCGATCGACGGTGGTCATGGCGGGCTGTGGATCGACGAGCGCGACCCGATCCAGCTGCGCTTCCGCAATGCGGCGGACGAGGAGGTCAGTCCGCCGAAGCACGTGGCGTTCTTCTGCTGGACCGCCTACAGCCCGCAGGCGACCTGGGTGAGCATCGCGCGCGACTGGCTGACGGCAGCGAAGAAGGCGCAGGCCGGCGACGACAGCGACCTGAAGACCTTCATCAACACCACGCGCGGCGAGACCTACGAGCAGGAGCTGGAGAAGACCGACGCCAGCCAGCTCGCGCTGCGCGGCAAGCACGGCCATCCGCTGCGTACCGTGCCTCGCGGCGCCGTGAAGCTCGCAATCGGCGTGGACGTGCAGGGCGACCGCTGGGAGCTGGTGGTGTGGGGCTTCGGTCGTGGCGAAGAGATGTGGGTGGTGGATGACCTGGTCATCTACGGCAACCCGGCCGACCAGCGCGAGTGGGATCTGAAGCTGGATCCGGCGATCAAGGCGACCTACCGGCACGTGTGCGGCGTCGAGATGTCGGCCGACGCGGTCGCGATCGACACGGGCGGCCACTTCACCCACCAGTGCTATGTATTCGTGCGCAACCGGCCGAACCAGAACCTGTACGCGGTGAAGGGCGAGACTCGGCTGGGCCGGCCGATCAAGAGCGCCAGCGTCCTGGTCGACGTGAACGAGCGCGGCAAGACGATCCGGAAGGGCGTGCGGCTGTGGCACGTCGGGACCGACACGGCGAAGGACTTGCTGTACGGCCGACTGCAGGTCAGCCAGCCGGGACCGGGTTACGTGCACTTCGCGCGAGAGCTGACCGCCGAGTTCTACGACCAGCTCACGGCCGAGAGCCGGATGCTCGTGAAGACCGGCCGCGGCGAGGAGCACCGGTGGCTGAAGCCGGCCGGCAAGCGCAACGAGAAGCTCGATTGCACGGTCTATGCGCTGTTCTGCGCGCAGATGCTGGGCCTGCATACGCTCAGCGACAAGCTGTGGGCGCGGCTTGAAGCCGGACTGGAGCCGGACCTGTTCGCCGGCGGCGGGGCCGCGCCTAGTGCGGGGAGCGATCCGGCGCCAGTGCAGACGTCTGCACAACCCAGCGCGGTGGCCGCGGCCCCACCTCCGCCACCCACAGCTCGACCACCCGGCGTCCGTCCCATCGTTCAGAACTCTTTCATCGTCAGCGATTCTTGGAGCAGCCGCCTGTGAGCCAACCCCTCTTCCAATACCAGCAGCAACCCCGCCCCGATGCCGATGAGATCAAGGCCGATGCCGCCACACAGTGGGTGTTCGACATGACCGAGATCCTGCGCGATGACTTGGCGTTCCAAGAGCCGTGGGCCAGTGCGATTGCGCACGAGATCGTGCAAGGCATGCGCGCACGGTTTGGTGGCGACGACGTCTATGTGCCGGCGCCGGACAAGTCGGCGCGAGATGAGCGCGTGCGAGAGATGTTCAACGGCCGGAACATCAAAGACCTGATGCAGCTGTTCGGGCTGGCGCGGTCCACTGTGTATCGGATCGTCGGGCAGCGAGGACGGCCGTGAGGCGAGTGACTTAGAAGCCGACGTGCAGCGATGCGCGGCGGGGGCGCAAGCATCGCCAGTAAGGGAGATTGCCTGCTCCAGGGTGTGTGCGGTCGGTCAGACTGAGATGCCGAACGAACGCTCGGACCGAAAGGAGACCTCCGTCGCAACGCGTTGGATCTGCTCGTTCACGTCCGAGCGGAGGGGGCACGATCGCGGTGCTGACCCAGTCGAATGGCTGCTGTCGCGAGCAGCGAGGCGCAGCTGTTGACCCATTGCGGGCATCGACGAGCGGCAATACACCGACCCAGAGCGGTCTCTCAATCGCCGTTGATGGCTGATCCGTCAAGCGCGTTCAAAACGCGATTGGACCGGTAGGCCCTTGCGATGTCGATGGGACTGGAGTCGTCCGCTGACATCGCGGAAGCAATGGCTCCGTTTCGCATCAGCCACTCGATTGCCGCGATGCGTTCTTCGCCTGGCCGATCACCACCCTGAATAGCTGAATCGACCGCATGATCGACGGCGAAATGTAGAGCCGTCCAGCCTTCGACGTTGGCGAGTCTGATGTCCGCCCCATACTGCACGAGCAGTTCTAGAACTTCCAAGTCGTGGCGCATCGCGGCGACGGCGAGCGGAGATTCACCGAAAGCATCGAATCCATTCGGATCGCAACCTGCCGCCAGCAAGTCGCGGACTCGGCCAGTCGATCCTTCATCAATCGCTTGAGTCAGTTCTGTTTGAGCACGCATTCTCTTGCCGGCTATTGGCAACCGGCCTCCAGTTGTTGGCGCTCCTGGCCGCATGCAGCGTGGTGGCGGTCGGAGCGACCGTAACGCCGTGGGCGACTTCAGACGAGCTCGCCGACACGGTTCAATCCTCGATGAGTTCGAGTATCTTCTGCCAGAGGGGCCGGGGCGGGATGCCCACGTATCCCGACTCTTGCGCATCGTTGCATTCGATCACGATCCACTGGCCTTCCGCTGTCTTGGCGAAATCAACCACCAGGAACGGTACGTCCAGGCGTTTCGCGGCCAACTTCGCGACCTCCAGGCCAGCCRCCACATCGGCACATTCATATGCAGCGATCTGGTACCAGTAGCGCCCCCAACCAACGCACTCACCGTGCCACCAAAATGACCGGTACTCGATCGACGGCTGAACTTTCCCCGGCACCTGGCCAGTCACCGGGAACAGTGGAACGAACTCGCGGATGACCGGCTTCTGCCAGTGCAAGATTGCATCTGCGCGGTACTGTTGAGACGCCACTTCGTAGTGAGCCCGGCTTTGAATGATCGATAGGTCGGGGTTGTGCTTGCTGGTTTGCCTTGAACCCTTCATGAAGATGGGCCACTGAAAGTCAGCCTCGATCGCAGATGCAGTGGGAAGCGCATCAAAGACCTTCGTGCGCGGAGTAAGCCCCTCCAAAACGGGATACCAAGACTCCAGTTCGCTCGCCAGAACGTGCTCGCAGGGCGAGTTCACCAGACGGAGGCCCATCGCTAGCTTGTCAGCAAATTCTGCGGCGTAGTCGCTGATTGGCCCAACTCTCAGGACACATAGCTCTTCGCCATCGATTCGGTATGGGTGATCACACGCGAAGTGCAAATCGAAGTCGAAGTCATAGGCCGATACACCTACTTCTTCGCTCACAACGATGACTTTTCGTCCGACGCGCGCGATGTTCATATGCTCGATGCTAGCGCGAAGGTCGCGTCGCTCGTAAGCGGTCACCGCTGGAGGGCGGCTCTTGATCGAGAGCGACGATGGGACCACGTTTGGTTGTCAGCGGCAGGTGTCGAAGCCTGCACCCCTCTGAGGACGACTGAGCTCGTACGTTTATCGTTCAGCGACGCGGACGCAGACATCGTAGCCTCTCATGTTGTTGCCCGAAAGCGGACGGCGATGAGCGCCCGCTCCTGGCCGAACTGAGACACAAACTCGACCGCATGCTCAGGCGTGCGGGGTGATTCGCCGGGCAACTTCACGCCAAGAATCGGCGATCTTGTTCGCGAACTGTGGTTCCATGCCGATCATTGGCAACATGAAGACTGCACCGGATTCGTCAAACGCTAGCAACTCTCCGCCGCCGTCGGTTCCGAAGCCAAGGAAGCCGGGGGCGTAAGTCACGACCTGCAGGTCTCTGTTACCCGCCTCGATTTCGTCTGGGGTCCAGAGCGCAACGTATCCGGGCATTCCTGCGGTGAATCCTTCAACTACGCCTGCTTCTTTGAAGTAGGCGATGTAGTCGTTTGGTAGATCGATTCGCATGCCCACAGCCTACTCGAAACCGGACACTCGTGACCGGCTGCTCCCGGCCGATTTGCGTCAATGGCTATGCTCGCGCCCCGGCCATGCAAACATGTGCCTGCCCTTGATTTCGTCGTAGCAGCGCGAGCAGACCTCGGTATGGTTGC
>NZ_JBFUGN010000471.1:0-4727 GCF_056402895.1 Rhizobacter sp. P3_B12
GCTCAGCACCGGCGTGCCGACCACGGGGCTGCCATCGGTCGGCAGGCGCAGCTTGAAGCTGCCGTCGGCCGTCGACAGCCAGTGCACATAGCCCTCGACGTCGCCGAACACGGCCATCTTGTTGACGATCAGCGGCGACGACAGGTTGCGGTACAGCAGTTTCTCGACGCTCCACGCCACCTCGCCGCTGGCGGTGCGCCATGCGGTGATGCGGTCGCTGGCATCGGCCGCGACGGTCACGTCCGCGTCGGCCGCGACACCCTGCAGGCCGCCGACGTTGCGCGTCCACGCGAGGCTGCCGCGCTCGGCATTGACGCAGGCGACGGCCGCCTGGAAGGCGCGCGCGCAGACGCTGTCGCCGACGCGTGCGGCCGGCGCGACCAGGTCGGCCAGGCGCTCGATCTCGTTGGTGCCGCGCGGCGAGGCGAGCGACACCTCCCAGCGCACGGTGCCGCGCAGCGGGTCGAGCCCGGTGAGCTTGGCCCCCTGCCCGACCAGCAGCGTGTCCTTGAACGCCATCACGACACCCGGCTGCGACAGCGTCAGCGCATCGCCCGGGCGCTGGAAGCTCCACAGCTTGCGGCCGTCGAGCGCATCGAAGGCCTGCACCACGCGGTCGACGCTCATCACGAAGACGYGTTCGCCGGCCACCAGCGGCGCGCTGCTGACGCGTGCCGGCAGCTGCTTGCGCCAGATCTCCTTGCCGGCATCCAGCGTCACGAGCTGGTTGTCGCGGGTCACGACGCTCACGAAGCGGCCGTCGCTGCCGACGCCGGCGCTGAGCCGGCCATCGGCCTGGCCGCGCCAGACTTCCTGGCCGGTGTCGGCACGCCAGGCCTGGATGGTGCCGTCATCGCTGGCGGCGATGAAGTTRCCGCCGGCCGCCACGATGGCCAGCGGGAATTTCAGCGTGCCGATCGATTGCGTCCAGACCTGGCGACCGGCGATCGACGGCGTCAGCTCCTCGAGCACCGTCGGGCCGGGCCGGGTGGATTTGCTCGCGCAGGCGGCCAGCGCCGCGACCATCAGCGCCAACGCGAGACGCGTCAGTCCCTTCATGGGGTGCCCACCACGGCAGAGGCGGCAGCGCTGGCCGCCGGTGCGGCGCCGAGCGCCGTCAGCTTGGCCTCGACCAGCTGGCGGTACTCGACCGTGCTGTCGAAGCTCTTCCAGGCCTGGTTGTAGGCGGTCTTCGYCTCGTCGGCCTTGCCCTGCGCCAGCAGCACGTCGCCGCGGCGGTCGGCCACCAGGCCTTCGAAACCGGCCGAGGTGGCGGCGTCGAGCGCCTTCAGCGCCTCGTCGTACTTCTTCTGGTCGAGCAGCAGGCCGGCCAGGCGCAAGCGCGCGATCGTCTGGTACTCGGCTTCGGTCGCGTTCTCGCTGGCCCAGGTCAGGCTCGCGCGGGCGGCGTCGGCCTGGCCCTTCTCGAACTGCAGCTTGGCAGCGAGCAGCGCGGCCTGCTGCGCGAAGGCGGTGCGCGGGAAGCGCTCCTTCATCTCGCCGAAGATGCGGCCGGCCTGGTCGGCGTTGCCGGCGGTCACGGCCTTGCCGAGTTCGTCGAACAGCATGCCGGCCTTGGCCGACTGCTCGCGTTGGTAGTACGTCCAGCCGTTCCAGGCCGCGAAGCCGCCCAGCGCCAGGATCAGCACCCAGGTGATCAGGTTGCCGTACTGGTTCCAGAACGCCTTCAGCTGGTCGATCTGTTCTTGTTCTTCGAGGTCGAGGTGGGTGGCCATGGGGATCGTTGGAAATTTCGGACGAAGCCGGGATTATGCGTTGCGCAGTTCAGCCGCCCACTCGGATACGCCCGAGAGCGACAAGTTGCGTTGTGTGACAGCCGGGTCACGCAATGATTTCAGCGCCACCTCGCCGGCCGCCAGCTCCGATTCGCCGAAGATCAGCGCCCAGGCGGCGCCGCTGGCATCGGCCTTCTTGAACTGCGCCTTCATGTTGCCGCCACCGGCATGCATCTGCACCGACACGCCGGCCGCGCGCAGCGCCTGCAGCGTCACCAGGGCCTGCGGCAGCACCGCCGGCGACATCAGCACCGCGTAGGCGCGCGGCGCCGCACTCGGCACCGGCAGCTTCAGCTCCTGGATCAGCAGCAGCAGCCGCTCGATGCCCAGGCCGAAGCCCACCGCCGGCGCCGGCTTGCCGCCCAGCTGCTCGATCAGGCCGTCGTAGCGGCCGCCGCCGCACACCGTGCCTTGCGAGCCGAGCTGGTCGGTGACCCACTCGAAGACGGTGAGGTTGTAGTAGTCCATGCCGCGCACCAGGCGCGGGTTGACGCGGTACGGCAGCCCCGCGGCGTCGAGGATCGCGCGCACGGTGCCGAAGTGCGCGAGCGAGGCCTCGCCGAGGAAGTCCATCAGCTTCGGCGCCGCCTCGATCAGCGATTGCAGTGCCGGGTTCTTGCTGTCGAGGATGCGCAGGGGGTTGCTGTGCAGGCGGCGCTTCGAGTCTTCGTCGAGCGCGGCGGCATGCTGCTCGAAGTACGCGACCAGCGCCTCGCGGTGCGCGCGCCGCTCGTCGGGCTGGCCGAGGCTGTTCAGCTCGAGCCGCACGTGCTCGCCCTCGACCAGGCCGAGTTCGCGCCACAGCAGGCGGGTCATCAGGATCAGCTCGGCATCGACGTCGGGGCCCGCGAAACCGAGCGCCTCGACGTCCAGCTGGTGGAACTGGCGGTAGCGGCCCTTCTGCGGCTTCTCGTGGCGGAACATCGGGCCCATCGTCCAGATGCGCAGCGGGCCGTTGTACAGCGCGTTGTGCTCGACCATCGCGCGCACGATGCCGGCGGTGGCCTCCGGGCGCAGCGTCAGGCGGTCGCCGTTCATCGCGTCGGTGAAGGAGTACATCTCCTTCTCGACGATGTCGGTGACCTCGCCCAGGCCGCGCACGAACAGCGCGGTCGGCTCGACGATCGGCGTCAGCAGGTACTGGTAGCCGTAGCGCGCGAGCACCGAACGCACCGTCGTCTCGAACCACAGCCACAGCCCGGCGTCGGGCAGTTTCTCGGTGCGCGGCACGCTGGCCGGCAGGATGTCGTTCATGCCCTTCACGGCCTGGAGGGCGGCTTGCTTGGTGTCAGCCATAGGAATCAACTTGAAAGCAGATCGGGTCCCGAAAGACCCGGCAGTGCGAAGAAACCCCGGTCAGCCTGAGGTATCGAAGGCCCGCTCGATGCGGGCAGGTGCAACGGCGCTGACGAAGGCGTCAGGCCGCCACGGTCGAATGCTGGGCGGTGGCCGAGCCGAAGCGCTTCTCGATGTAGTCCTCGACCAGCGTCTGGAACTCCTGCGCGATGCGTTCGCCGCGCAGCGTCAGCGCCTTCTCGCCGTCGATGAAGACCGGCGCGGCCGGCGCCTCGCCGTTGCCGGGCAGGCTGATGCCGATGTCGGCATGCTTGCTCTCGCCCGGGCCGTTGACGATGCAGCCCATCACCGCGACCTTCATCGACTCGACACCCGGATAGCGGGCGCGCCACACCGGCATCTGCTCGCGCAGGTAATCGTCGATCTGCTTGGCCAGCTCCTGGAAGGTGGTGCTGGTCGTGCGGCCACAGCCGGGGCAGGCGGTGACGCTCGGGTTGAACGCGCGCAGGCCGAGCGACTGCAGGACCTCCAGCGCCACCACGACCTCTTGCGTGCGGGCCTCGCCGGGCTGCGGCGTCAGCGAGACGCGGATCGTGTCGCCGATGCCCTGCTGCAGCAGCAGCGCGAGCGCGGTGGACGACGCCACCGTGCCCTTGGTGCCCATGCCGGCTTCGGTGAGCCCCAGGTGCAGCGGGTAGTCGCAGCGCTTCGCGAGCGCCTGGTAGACGCTGACGAGATCCTGCACGCCGGACATCTTGCACGACAGCACGATCTGCTCGCGCCGCAGGCCGATCTCTTCGGCGCGCTTCGCCGACTCGATCGCCGACGTGATGATCGCGCGGTACATGATCTGCTGCGGCTCGAACGGCACGGCGCGGCGGCCGTTCTCGTCCATCATCTGCGCGAGCAGTTCCTGGTCGAGGCTGCCCCAGTTGACGCCGATGCGCACCACCTTGTCGTGGCGCGCGGCGGCTTCGATCATCTGGGCGAACTGCTTGTCGCGCTTGTCGCCCTTGCCGACGTTGCCGGGGTTGATGCGGTACTTCGACAGCGCCTCGGCGCAGGCCGGGTGCTCGGTGAGCAGCTTGTGGCCGTTGTAGTGGAAATCGCCGATCAGCGGCACGTCGACGCCCATGCGGTCGAGCTGGTCGCGGATGTGCGGCACCGCCGCGGCCGCCTCGGGCGTGTTGACCGTGATACGCACCATCTCGGAGCCGGCCACCGCCAGCTCCTTCACCTGGATCGCCGTCTCGATCACCTGCACCGTGTCGGTGTTGGTCATCGACTGCACGCGCACCGGTGCGCCCCCGCCGATCGTCACGTTACGTGCGCCCCAGCGCACCTGTGCCTGCACCGTCGTGCGCTGCACCGGCCGGGCCGGTTCGATGAACTCGTCGTCCAGCAGCAAGGCCGAAGGAATCTGCGAGGGGGAGGAGATGGAGGTCATGGCTTACTCGAGGTCGAACTTGGCGATGTTGTCGCGCGTGGGCGACATGGTCACCGCGCGGCCCCGGTAAGTAACCGTGGTGGCCGAAACGTTCCCGATTCTGACGTGAAGCGGAGAAGCCCCGTCCAGGCCCAAGGATTCCCCGGGCTGCAGCGAACGCGACACCAGCACGGTGCCGCGGCCGTCGA
>NZ_JBFUGN010000472.1:0-4703 GCF_056402895.1 Rhizobacter sp. P3_B12
CTACCTCGACAAGCTGCAGGCGCTGCAGACGCTGTACCGCGGCCCCGCACATGAAGACGAGATGGTCGGCTACCTGCCGCACTGCACCTTCAACCTGAACGCGCGCGCCGCCAGCATCGACACCCCGCTGCATGCCTACCTGCCGTTCCGGCACGTTGACCACATGCACCCCGACGCGGTGATCGCGATCGCCGCGATGGAGAACAGCCGCGCGCTGACGCAGACGATCTTCGGCGGCACGGTCGGCTGGCTGCCGTGGCGGCGGCCCGGCTTCGAGCTCGGCATGCAGCTGCAGCGCCACGTCGCCGAGCACCCCGGCTTGCGCGGCCTGGTGCTGGCCGGCCACGGCCTGTTCACCTGGGGCGACGATGCGCGCAGCTGCTACGAGAACACCGTCGGCGTGATCCAGGAGGCGCAGGCCTGGCTGCAGGCCGAGCGGCGCGAGCGCAAGCTGGTCAGCTTCGGCGGTGCGGCGCGCGAGCCGCTGGCCGGCTCCGAGCAGCACGCGCTGCTGGCGCGGCTGCTGCCGGTGCTGCGCGGCGCGGTCTCGCGCAGCGGCCACAARCTGGCGCACGTCGACCGCTCGGCCACGGTGCAGGAGTTCGTCAACAGCCGCGACCTCGAACGCCTGGCCGCGCTCGGCACCTCGTGCCCCGACCATTTCCTGCGCACCAAGATCCGCCCGCTGATCCTGCCGGCCGCGCTGTACGCGCTCGACGGTGCCGCGCTCGCCGCCGCGATCGAGGAGCGGCTGGCCGCCTACCGCGCCGACTACAGCGCCTACTACGAGCGCTGCAGGCGCGCCGACAGCCCGGCGCTGCGCGACCCGAACCCGGTGATCGTGCTGCTGCCCGGCGTCGGCATGGTCTCGCTCGCGAAGGACAAGGCCACCGCGCGCATCGCCGGCGAGTTCTACGTCAACGCGATCAACGTGATGCGCGAGGCCGATGCGCTGGACCGCTACGTCGGCCTGCCCGAGCAGGAGGCCTTCGACATCGAGTACTGGCTGCTCGAGGAGGCCAAGCTGCAGCGCATGCCCAAGCCCAAGCCGCTGGTCGGCAAGGTGGCGCTGGTGACCGGCGGCGCGGGCGGCATCGGCCGCGCGATCGTCGAACGGCTGCTGGCCGACGGCGCCTGCGCGGTGCTGCTCGACATCGACACGCAGGCGCTGGAGCAGGTCGGCGCGGAGCTGTCGAAACGCTTCGGCCGCGACGTGGTGCGCACGCTGCATTGCGACGTGACCGACGAGGCCGCGGTGCTGCGCGCCTATGCCGAGGCGACGATCGACTACGGCGGCCTCGACATCCTGGTGTCGAACGCCGGCATCGCATCGGCCGCGCCGATCGAGGACACCTCGCTCGCGCTGTGGATGCGCAACCAGTCGATCCTGTCGACCGGCTACTTCCTGGTCGGCCGCGAGGCCTTCCGCGTGATGAAGGCGCAGGGCAGCGGCGGCAGCATCGTCTTCATCGCGAGCAAGAACGGCATGGTGCCGAGCAACCAGGCCTCGGCCTATTGCGCGGCGAAGGCGAGCGAGATCYAGCTCGCGCGCTGCTTCGCCCTCGAAGGGGCGCCGCTGGGCATCCGTGCCAACGTCGTGAATCCCGATGCGGTGATCCGCGGCAGCAAGATCTGGACGGGCACCTGGAGCCAGGAGCGGGCCGCCGCCAACAAGATCAGCGAAGATGAACTCGAAGCCTTCTACCGCGACCGCTCGATGCTCAAGCGCAGCGTGCTGCCCGAGGACATCGCCGAGGCCACCTGCTTCTTCGCGTCGGAGTTGTCGGCCAAGTCGACCGGCAACATCCTCAATGTGGATGCGGGCAACCTCGCCGCCTTCCCGCGCTGACCCTGAAGCGCGCTGATCCAAGGAGAACGCCATGCCGACACCGTTGATCGCCGCCAGCCTGGTCGAATCGCAGAACGCGCCGCTCGCCGCGCGCGTGCGCGACGACTACGACGCGCTGGGCACCCAGCTCGCCCGCCGCGACATCGACATCGATGCGGTGCGCCGCCAGGTGGCCGCCTTCGCGGTCGCGCTGCCGTCGTGGGGCGTCGGCACCGGCGGCACGCGCTTCGCGCGCTTCCCCGGCGCCGGCGAGCCGCGCGACGTGTTCGACAAGATCGAGGACTGCAGCGTGATCCAGCAGCTCGCGCGCTGCACGCCGACCGTCTCGCCGCACTTCCCGTGGGACAAGTGCAGCGACTACAGCGAGCTGCGCGAGCATGCCGCGATGCGCGGCCTCGCGTTCGATGCGGTGAACTCGAACACCTTCTCCGACCAGAAGGGCCAGCCGCTCAGCTACAAGTTCGGCAGCCTCACGCACGCCGACGCGGCGGTGCGGGCGCAGGCGGTCGCGCACAACCTCGAGGTGATCGAGATCGGCCGCGAACTCGGCAGCCGCGCGATCACGGTGTGGATCGGCGACGGCGCCAACTTCCCCGGCCAGCAGCATTTCCGGCGCAGCTTCGAGCGCTACCTCGACAGCACGCGGCGCATCTATGCCGCGCTGCCGGCCGACTGGCACATGTTCCTCGAGCACAAGATGTTCGAGCCGGCGTTCTACGCGACGGTGATCCAGGACTGGGGCTCCAGCCTGCTGGCCGCGCAGGCGCTGGGCGACAAGGCGCGCTGCCTGGTCGACCTGGGCCACCACGCGCCGAACGTCAACATCGAGATGATCGTTGCGCGGCTGGTGCATGCCCGCAAGCTGGCCGGCTTCCATTTCAACGACAGCAAGTACGGCGACGACGACCTCGACAGCGGCAGCATCAACCCGTTCCAGCTGTTCCTGGTGTTCAACGAGCTGGTCGATGCGGCGCAGTCCGGCGCGCCTGACTTTGCACCGGCCTACATGCTGGACCAGTCGCACAACGTCACCGACCCGATCGAGAGCCTGATGACCAGCGCCGCCAGCGTGCAGCGCTGCTGCGCGCAGGCGCTGCTGGTCGACCGCCAGGCGCTGGCCGCGCACCAGGATGCGAACGACGTGCTGATGGCCGCGCAGGCGCTGAAGCAGGCCTTCCAGACCGACGTGACGCCGATCCTGCAGCGCGTGCGGCTGGAGGCCGGCGGCGCGATCGAGCCGGTGGCGGCCTACCGCGCGAGCGGCTACCGCGCCCGTGTCGCCGAGGCGAGGCCCGCGTCGGGCCCGAGCAGCGGCATCGTCTGACGCTTTTTCGATTCCACGTTTCACGTTCCCCGTCAGTCCATAAAACCATCAGGAGACAAACCCGTGAAGAAACCTCTGCAAGTTCTGCTGGCCGCGCTGGTGTGCGCGGCTTTCGCCCCTGGCGCGATGGCGGCCGACAAGATCGCGCTGGTCGTCAAGAGCCTGGGCAACGGCTTCTTCGATGCCGCCAACCAGGGCGCGCAGGAAGCGGCCAAGGAGCTGAAGGACGTCGAGATCATCTACACCGGCCCGGCCAAGGCGACGGCCGAGGGCCAGATCGAGATCATCAACTCGCTGATCGCGCAGAACGTGAAGGCGATCGTGATCTCGGCCAACGACCCCGACGCGCTGGTGCCGGCGCTGAAGAAGGCGATGGCGCGCGGCATCAAGGTGGTGTCGTTCGATTCCGGCGTGCGCAAGGACGGCCGGCTGATGCACCTGAACCCGTCGTCGAACGCGCTGATCGGCGAGAAGCTGGTGAAGATGACGCAGGACGCGATCGGCGCCACCGGCGAGATCGCGGTGCTGTCGGCGACCGCGCAGGCGACCAACCAGAACATCTGGATCGACGAGATGAAGAAGGTGCTCGCGAAGCCGCCGTACACCGGGCTGAAGCTGGTCAGCGTCGTCTACGGCGACGACCAGACCGACAAGAGCTACCGCGAGGCGCAGGGCCTGTTCAAGAGCTACCCGAACCTGAAGGCGATCGTCGCGCCGACCACCGTCGGCGTCGCGGCCGCGGCCAAGGCGGTGCAGGACGAGAAGAAGGTCGGCACGCTGTTCGTCACCGGCCTCGGGCTGCCGTCGGAGATGGCCGGCCACGTGAAGAGCGGTGCGGTGAAGTCGTTCGCGATCTGGAACCCGATCGACCTCGGCTACTCGGCGGTGTATGCGGCGCACCAGTTCGTGCACGGCAAGGCCAAGGGCGCGGCGGGCGAGAAGGTGTCGCTGGGCCGCGTCGGCACGGTGGCACTCGACGCGAACAACGAGGCGGCGATGGCCGAACCGTTCACCTACGACGCCGGCAACGTCGAGAAATTCGCGAAATTCTTCTGATGATCTCTCCGCTGCTGCAACTGCGCGGCATCCACAAGCGCTACGGGGCGACGCACGCGCTGCGCGGTGTCGACCTCGCGTTGCAGCGCGGCGAGGTGCTGGCGCTGGTCGGCGAGAACGGTGCCGGCAAGTCGACGCTCGTGAAGATCCTGACCGGCGTGGTGCAGCCGGACGAGGGCACGATCGAGCTCGACGGGCGGGCGCTGCGTTTCGCGCATGCGCAGGCCTCGCAGGCCGCCGGCATCGTCGCCGTGCACCAGGAAACGGTGATGTTCGACGAGCTGTCGGTGGCCGAGAACATCTTCATCGGCCGGCACCTGCAGCGCGGGCCCTTCATCGACTGGCCCGCGATGCATTCGCAGGCGGCGCAGGTGCTCGCGAAGATCGGCGCGCGCTTCGCGCCCGGCGCGCTCGTCAAGGACCTGAGCCTGGCCGAGCGGCACCTGGTGGAGATCGCGCGGGCCTTGTCGCAGC
>NZ_JBFUGN010000473.1:0-4701 GCF_056402895.1 Rhizobacter sp. P3_B12
GTGCTGGAGGTGCGCGGCGAGGTCTACATGCGCCGCGACGCCTTCGAGGCGTTGAACGAGCGCCAGCGCAGCAAGGGCGACAAGACCTTCGTGAACCCGCGCAACACCGCTGCCGGGGCCATCCGCCAGCTCGATTCGCGCCAGGCGCGCGACAAGCCGCTGAGCTTCTATGCCTATGGCCTGGGCGAGGTGCAGGGCTGGGCGCTGCCGGCGACGCAATCGGGCCTGCTGGATGCGCTGGCGGCCTTCGGCCTGCCGGTCAATGAGCTGCGCACGGTGGCGACCGGCACGGCCGGCCTCGTCGCCTTCCACCAGCGCGTGGCCGAGGCGCGCGACGGCCTGCCCTTCGACATCGACGGCGTCGTCTACAAGGTCGACTCGTGGGAGCAGCAGCAGAAGCTCGGTTTCAAGACCCGTGAGCCGCGCTGGGCCGTGGCCCACAAATTCCCGGCCCAGGAGCAGGTGACGACCTTGCTGGCCATCGACGTGCAGGTGGGCCGCACCGGCAAGCTGACGCCGGTGGCGCGGCTGGAGCCGGTCTTCGTCGGCGGTACGACGGTCAGCAACGCGACGCTGCACAACATCTTCGAGATGCGCCGCAAGGGCGTGCGGGTGGGCGACAAGGTCATCATCCGCCGCGCCGGCGACGTGATCCCCGAGGTGGTCGGCCGTGTGCCGGGCGCGCGCGCGGGCTACGTGCCGAACTTCCACATGCCGCGGGCCTGCCCGATCTGCAAGAGCGAGGCGGCGCGCGAGAAGGGCGGCATCGAATACCGCTGCACCGGCGGCGTCTTCTGCCCGGCCCAGCGCAAGCAGGCCATGCTGCACTTCGCCGGCCGTCGCGCAATGGACATCGAAGGTCTGGGCGACAAGCTCGTCGAGCAGCTCGTCGATGCCGGCATCGTGCTGAGCCTGCCGGGCCTCTACAAATTGGGCGTCGCGAAGCTGGCGGCCCTGGACCGCATGGCCGAGAAGAGCGCGCAGAACATCGTCGATGCGCTGGAGAAGAGCAAGGCGCCGACCCTCGCGCGCTTCCTGTTCTCGCTGGGCATCCGCCAGGTCGGCGAGACGACGGCCAAGGACCTGGCGCGCCACTTCGGCACGCTCGACAAGCTGATGAAYGCCAGCGTCGAGCAGTTGCTGGAGGTGCCCGATGTCGGGCCCATCGTCGCAGCCAGCGTCCACACCTTCTTTGCGCAGCCGCACAACCGCGAGGTCGTCGAGCAGCTGCTGGCCGCCGGCGTGCAACCCAGGGAAAGCGCTGGCGAGGCCGACGACCGCCCGCGCCCGCTGCTGGGCAAGACGCTGGTGCTGACCGGCACGCTGCCGACCTGGTCGCGCGACGAGGCCAAGGACGCGATCGAGGCGGCCGGCGGCAAGGTGTCGGGCTCGGTCTCGAAGAAGACGCACTACGTCGTCGCCGGCGAAGAGGCCGGCAGCAAGCTCGAGAAGGCGCGCGAACTGGGCGTCGAGGTGATCGACGAGGCGGCGCTACGCGCCTTGCTGGCCTGACGGGGCGGGCGCCGCGGCGTGCACCGCCATCGCGAGCAAGGCCAGGCACCACACGATCAACGCGCCGGCCGGCAGGTCGAAGGCCGACGACAGCGCGAGCCCGATCGCGTATCCCAGCACGCCGATCGCATACGCCAGCGGCAGCCGCCGCGCCTCGCGGTGCTTGCGCGTGCCCAGGCTCGGCACGATCAGCGTCGCGAACACCAGGTACACGCCGACCAGCTGCACCGACACCGTGACGGCCAGCGCGAACAGCAGGTAGAAGCCGGCCCGCTCCACCAACGCACGCGCGCCGAACCACAACCCGAGGATCGCGAGCGTCGCGACCAGCGGGATCGCGAGCTGCGCATAGCTGACCCACAGGATCTGCCCGGCCAGCAGGTCGCGCAGGTGTTCTCCGCCGTGCGGGTTCTTCGCCAGCAGCAGGATGCCGGCGGTCGCGGCCAGCACGAACAGCACGCCGATCTGCGCCTCCTGCACGTCGGGCCATTTCTTCTCGGTCCAGGTCAGCAGCAGCGCGCCGGCCAGCGCGGCGAGCGCTGCGGCCACCTGCACCTGCCAGCCGCCCGGGTCGATGTCGAGCAGGCCGGCGACGATCACGCCGAGTGCCGCGATCTGCGCGATCGCGAGGTCGATGAAGACGATGCCCTTGCGCAGCACCTGCGCGCCCAGCGGCACGTGCGTCGCGACGACCAGCAGCCCGGCCGCGAGCGCCGGCGCGAGGATCGCGAAATCGATCGGTGCCACCGTCATTTGGTGTTGTCCATCTTTGCGGCCTCCAGCAGCAGCGCGATGCTGCTGTCGAACAGCCCGAACAGGTCGCCCGCCTTGTCGGTGCCGCCGACGGTGAACGGCAGCGCGACGGCCGGGATCTTCGCGTGCTCCGACAACCATTTCGATGCGCGCGGGTCTTCGTACGCGGCCCGCACCACCATCTTCGCCGGCTGCTGCGCGAGCAGCGCGCTCAGCTCGGTGAGGTGCCCCGCGCTCGGCTCGACGCCGGGCTTCGGCTCCAGCGTCGCGATCTCGCGCACGCCGAGCCAGTTCCACAGGTAGCCCATGTTCTTGTGGTGCGCGACCACCACCACGCCCTTCAGCGGCTTCGCTTGCGCTTCCCAGCGCTGCAGCGCCGCGGCCCAGCGGGTGTTGAAGTCCTGCAGGCGCTGCTGGTAGGTGGCCGCGTTGGCGGCGTCGAGCTGCGCGAGCCGTGCGCCGAGCGCGGCTGCCACCTTCGCGATGTTGCGCGGATCCTGCTGGATGTGCGGGTTGCCCTGCGCGTGCACGTCGCCGTCGCCGCGGTCCAGCCGCGTCGGCACCTCCAGCGGCGTGACGAAGCGGCCGGCCTCGAACATCGCCGGCGCGCCCGGCGAGAGCTTCGCGTTGCCCGATTGCTGGATCAGCACCGGCAGCCAGCCGATCTCCAGCTCCATGCCGGTGCACACCAGCAGGTCGGCGCCACGCACGCGCGCGATCAGGCTGGGCCGGGCCTCGATGTGATGCGGGTCCTGCAGCGCGGTGGTGGCCGACGACACGTTGAGCTTGTCGCCGCCGAGTTCCTTCGCGAGGGCGGCCCATTCGGGCTCGCAGGCGACGACGTTCAGCGCGGCCTGCGCGTGCAGCGCAGCACCGGTGAGGGCGGCGAGTGCCAGGGTCTTCAGAAAGGGATTCATGCGGTGTCCTAGAACGAGTGGGCCCCATGGGCGCCGAGGCTCATGATGTATTGGAGGAAGAGCTGCCGGTCGCTCGCCTCGCCGCGGCTGCGGTCGCTGGCGAGCTGCAGCCGGAAGCGGCTGAATTCCGACAGCGAGTAGTCGACCATCAGCGTGCTGCGCGTCGGCTTGGCGCGCTGCAGCACCGGCAGGTCGGCAGCGCTCACCGTGCCGTTGTCGACCAGGCCGATCGCGAGGCTGCCGGCGTCGAGGCGGTCGTAGCGCGCACCGACCCGCCACTGCGGCATGAACTGATACACCGCCTGCAGGTACCAGCCGCTCTGCGTGCTGCTGAAGCCGCCGATCGCCGCGGCCTGGGCGAGCGTGCCGTCTTCGGTGCGGCGGAAATACTCGCCCTGCAGCTTCAGGTTCTCGCGCGTTGCGTTGCCACCGGGCGCCCATTTGTAGATCGCGTCGGCCACCCAGGTCTTGCTGCGGCCGCTGAACGAGGCGCCGTGGTCGTCGCCGTTCGCGTCGAGGTCGTCGTAGCGCCGGTCCTGCGCACGCTGGCGCAGGTATGACAGGCCGGCGCGCCAGCTCGCGCTCTCGCCGAGGTCGTCGCCGACGTGCGCGAACAGCGCGGCCGAGCCGATGCCGTTGCGGCCGGTGTCGTTGCCGGGGAAGGTGGCGCCGGAACCGATCTCGGCGCCGAGTTCGACGAAGCGCTCGGTTGGCGCGAGCCAGTGCAGGTGCAGCCCGTCGGTCTTCAGCGGGCCGCCGAAGAAGGCCTGGTAGGCGAGCGGTGCATCGACGAAATCCCAGGCATGCGCGTGCTGGCTGTTCAGGTAGCCGATCGACGACAGGAAGCGCCCGCCCTTCAGCGTGGCGCCGTCGAACAGGCCCTGGCGCTCGAACACCGCTTCTTCGACGCTGACGCTGTCGTCGCCGGTCAGCGAGAAGGTCAGGTGGCCGCTGAAGGTCGGATCGATCGTCGCCGCGAAGCCGAGCTCGGACTCGCCGAGCTGGAAGCTGCGCTTGCCGGGCCCGACCTCGCCGCCCGAGGGCATGAAGCCCTGGATGCGGTAGCGCGCCGGGTCCTGCGACAGGTTGGCGTAGGTGCCGTTGAGGATCAGCGAGATCGCCGGGTTGAAGGCCGAGGCCGAAGTGGTTGCAGCGGGGGCCGGAGCGGGCGGTGGCGCTTCCGCCGGCGCTGCGGCGGGTGCGGCCTGCTGCAGTTGCTGCAGCTTCTGCTCCAGCGCCTGCAACCGGGCCTCGTAGGACTGGCGCAGGTCGGCGATGTCTTTCTTCAGCTGCTCGACGTCTGATGCCGGGTCGGCGAGCGCGTTCGGGGGCCAGGCCAGCGCGGCGGCCAGGCCCAGCGAGGAGCCCAGGCCGGCGGCCCAGGTGCGGTGGAGGTGCATGGGGTGCGTCCTGCAGACGGTCTGCGGGTGATCGAGCACCGGCACGGCCCAGGGGCGCGCCGGCAGCGGAGACGGATCAGGCGTGCAGCGTCGGCGGGCCGCGGGCGCGGGTGGTGACC
>NZ_JBFUGN010000474.1:0-4701 GCF_056402895.1 Rhizobacter sp. P3_B12
CGCTGGCGTTGAGCCAGACGGCGCTCGCCGGCATGCTCGACGAACGCTTCACCGAAGACGAGCTGAAGCAGTTGGTCGTGACGCTCGAGAACCCGGCCTTCAAGAAGTTCCAGCAGGCGATGCCCGAGATCAGCGACAAGTTCGTGCAGAAGCTGATCGCCGATGCCGGCGCTTCGGTGGACCCGAAGCTGAAGGCGCTCGACATGAGCATCTCGACGGCGCTCGGCGTGCCGCCGGCCGCAACGGGCGCATCCGCCCCGGCAGCCGCCGCACCGCGCGCCGCCAGGCCTGCCGCGCCTGCGGCCTCCAAGGCGGGGAAGTGACCCCCAAAGCGGCCCTCCAGTGACCCTTCTTCGCTGACCGACCGGATGAGCGCGATGCAACGCCCGTACAACTTCTCCGCCGGCCCGGCCGCGCTGCCCGAAGAGGTGCTGCGGCAGGCCGCCGCCGACATGCTCGACTGGCACGGCTCGGGCATGAGCGTGATGGAGATGAGCCACCGCGGGCGCGAGTTCGCGAGCATCTACGAGCAGGCCGAAGCCGACCTGCGCGGGCTGCTGGCCGTGCCGGCGAACTTCCGCATCCTGTTCATGCAGGGCGGCGGGCTGGCCGAGAACGCGATCGTGCCGATGAACCTGTCGCGCGGCGGCGTGGTCGACGTGGTGGTCACCGGCGCGTGGTCGCAGAAGTCGTACAAGGAGGCGCAGCGCTATGCGCAGGCGCGCGTCGCCGCGAGCAATGCCGACGACCGGCACACCCGCATCCCGGCACCCGGGACCTGGTCGCTGAGCCCGGACGCGAGCTACGTGCATGCGTGCACCAACGAGACCATCCACGGCGTCGAGCTGCACACGCTGCCCGACCTCGCTGCGCTCGGCTCGAAGGCACCGCTGGTGATCGACTGCTCGTCGCACATCCTGTCGCGCGCCATCGACTGGTCGCGCGTGGGCCTGGCGTTCGCCGGCGCGCAGAAGAACATCGGCCCGGCCGGGCTGACGCTGGTCTTCGTGCGCGACGACCTGCTCGGCCATGCGCTGCCGATCTGCCCGAGCGCCTTCGACTACAAGACCGTGGCCGACAACGGCTCGATGTACAACACGCCGCCCACCTACTCGATCTACATCGCCGGGCTGGTGTTCCAGTGGCTGAAGGCGCAGCGCGAAGGCGCGGCCGCGGGCGTCGCGGCGATGGAGCAGCGCTCGATCGCCAAGGCCGGGCTGCTGTACGGCTACCTCGACGGTTCGGAGTTCTACGTGACGCACGTCGATCCCGCCAGCCGCTCGCGGATGAACATTCCCTTCTTCCTGCGCGACGAATCGCTGAACGACGCCTTCCTGGCCGGCGCCAAGGAGCGCGGGCTGCTGCAGCTGAAGGGCCACAAGAGCGTCGGCGGCATGCGCGCGAGCCTGTACAACGCGATGCCGCTGGCCGGCGTGCAGGCGCTGGTGGCGTACATGCGAGAATTCGCCGCGCGCCATGGCTGACCCGACACCTGCCCCCCACCCTGACCTGCTGGCCCTTCGCACCCAGATCGACCGCGTCGACCGAGAGCTGCTGGGCCTGCTGAACCAGCGCGCCCAGTTCGCGCTGCACGTCGGCGAGTTGAAGAAGAAGGAAGGCTCGGTCGCGTTCCGCCCCGAGCGCGAGGCCCAGGTGATCGACGGCCTGAAGCAGGTCAACCCCGGCCCGCTGGCCAGCGACAGCGTCGCACCGATCTGGCGCGAGATCATGTCGGCCTGCCGCGCGCTCGAGACACCCACCCGCGTCGCCTACCTCGGCCCGTCGGGCACCTTCAGCGAGCTCGCGGTGCTGGGCTTCTTCGGCTCGTCGATCGTCAAGGTGCCGTGCGCCAACTTCGACGAGGTGTTCCATGCGGTCAGCGCCGGCTCGGCCGATTTCGGCGTGGTGCCGGTCGAGAACTCGACCGAGGGCGTGGTCACGCGCTCGCTCGACCTGTTCCTGACGACGCCGCTGTTCATCATCGGCGAGACCAGCCTGTTCGTACGGCACAACCTGCTGCGCCGCGAGAACGCGCTCGAGAACCTGACGGCCGTGTGCGCGCATCCTCAGGCGCTGGCGCAGTGCCACGGCTGGCTCAGCARCCACCTGCCGAACGTCGAACGCCGGCCGGTCGCGAGCAATGCCGAAGGCGCCCGGCTCGCCCAGCAGGACCCGAGCATCGCCGCGATCGCGAGCGAGCGCGCCGCCAGCGAGTTCGGCCTGCACATCGTCGCGCCGGCCATCCAGGACGACGCGCACAACCGCACCCGCTTCACGGTGCTCGCCCACCCGCACCAGCATCCGCAGCCGAAGGCCTCGGGCCACGACTGCACGAGCCTGATCGTGTCGGTGGCCAACAAACCCGGCGCGGTGCACGACATGCTGGTGCCGCTGAAGCGCCACGGCGTCTCGATGACGCGTTTCGAATCCCGCCCTGCGCGGTCCGGCCAGTGGGAGTACTACTTCTACGTCGACCTGCAGGGCCACCCCGACGAGCCCCATGTCGCAGCCGCGTTGAGCGAGCTGCGCGAGGTGTGCGCTTTCTTCAAGGTGCTCGGCACCTATCCCATCGACGTCCATTGACCATGTTCAACCAACTCGGCGTGATCGGTGTCGGCCTGATGGGCGGCTCGTTCGCACTCGCCCTGAAGCGGGCCGGGCTGGTCAAGCGCGTGGTCGGCTACAGCAAGTCGCCCTCCACCACAGAGCGCGCCCGCAAGATGGGCGTGATCGACGTGGCGGCCGAATCGGCGCTGCTCGCGGTGTCGGGCTCCGACATCGTGCTGATGGCGGTGCCGGTGTCGGCCACCGAGGCCACCTTCAAGGCGATCCGCCACCTGGTGGAACCGCACGTGCTGTTCATGGACGTCGGCTCGACCAAGCGCGACGTGGTCGATGCCGCGCGCCGCGTGCTGAAGGAGCGCGTCAGCGCCTTCGTGCCGGCGCACCCGATCGCCGGCAAGGAAGTGGCCGGCGTCGCGCATGCCGACGCCTCGCTGTACACCGGGCGGCAGGTGATCATCACGCCGCTGCCGCAGACCTCGCCCGAGCTGGTGCAGAAGGCGACCGACGTGTGGTCTGGGATCGGCGCGCAGGTGCTGCGCATGACGGCCGAGAACCACGACGCCGCGTTCGCCGCCGTCAGCCACCTGCCGCACATGCTGGCCTTCGCGTTCTTCAGCTCGGTGGCAAAGCAGCCGGCGGGCAAGGATTTCCTGTCGCTGGCAGGCCCCGGTTTCCGCGATTTCACGCGCATCGCCGCGAGCGACCCCGAGGTCTGGCGCGACATCCTGATGTCGAACCGCGAAGAGATCCTGAAGCAGTCGATGCGCTTCCGGCACACGCTGGATGCGCTCGAGCACGTCATCAAGACCGGCAATGCGGAGGCGCTCGAAGGGCTGATCCGCAATGCGTCCGAAGCGCGCTCCAGCTGGCAGATGGGCTCGGGCAAGCCGAGTTCTTCGCGCTGACCCATCACCGATGTTCACGACACCGTTCCTCGACCTCCCTCCCCTTGCATCCGCCGACGGCAGCGTCCGACTGCCCGGCTCGAAGAGCATCTCCAACCGCGTGCTGCTGCTGGCCGGGCTCAGCGCTGGCACGACGGTGGTGCACGACCTGCTGGATTCCGACGACACCCAGGTGATGCTGGCCGCGCTGCGCGAACTYGGCTGCGGCGTCGAAGCCGATGGCAGCGCCTGGCGCATCACCGGGCTCGGTGGCCGGCTCGCGACGCGCGAGGCGAGCCTGTTCCTCGGCAATGCCGGCACCGCGATGCGCCCGCTGACCGCCGCGCTGGCGGTGCTGGCCGCCACGCAGAACGGCCGCTTCGAGCTGCGCGGCGTGCCGCGCATGCACGAGCGCCCGATCGGCGACCTGGTCGACGCGCTGCGCCAGCTCGGCTGCAACATCACCTCGCTCGGCCAGGAAGGCTACCCGCCGCTGCGGCTCGCCGCCGCCGACCTGCGACTGAACACCGCGCAGCCGATCCGCGTGCGCGGCGACGTCTCCAGCCAGTTCCTGACCGCGCTGCTGCTCGCGCTGCCGCTGGTGTCGGCCGAGCATGCGGTGACGATCGAGGTCGACGGCGAGCTGATCTCCAAGCCCTATGTCGACATCACGCTGAACCTGCTGGCGCGCTTCGGCATCCAGGTGCAGCGCGACGGCTGGCAGCGCTTCGTCATTCCGCAAGGTAGCGCCTACCGCTCGCCGGGCAGCATCCACGTCGAGGGCGATGCGTCGTCGGCGTCGTATTTCGTCGCGCTGGGCGCGATCGCCGCCTTCGACGGGCGGGCGCTGCGCATCGAAGGCGTCGGCGACGATTCCATCCAGGGCGACCTGCGCTTCATCGACGCCGCCCGCGCGATGGGCGCCGACGTGCGCAGCGGCCCCGGCTGGCTGGAGGTGCGCCGCGGCGCCTGGCCGCTGAAGGCGATCACGCTGGATTGCAACCACATCCCCGACGCCGCGATGACGTTGGCGGTGATGGCGCTGTACGCCCGGGGCACGACGCGCCTGGAGAACATCGCCAGCTGGCGCGTGAAGGAGACCGACCGGATCGCCGCAATGGCGACCGAGCTGCGCAAGCTCGGCGCAGCGGTCGCCGAAGGGCCGGATTTCATCGAGGTGACGCCGCCGGCCGCCTGGCGTGCGGCGGCCATCCACACCTACGACGACCACCGGGTCGCGATGTGCTTCTCG
>NZ_JBFUGN010000475.1:0-4689 GCF_056402895.1 Rhizobacter sp. P3_B12
GGTCTACCTCGGCTGCAAGACCTGGGTCGACCGCACCGCGGGGGTCTACCTCGGCTGCAAGACCTGGGTCGACCGCACCGCGGGGGCGGTGCTGTTCGGGCTGGGCATCCGGCTGATCGCGACGGCGCCCGACGCCTGACTCCCTACAGCCCCGGTTGCGGGATCTCGACGTGGAATGCCGGATCCCCATTGGCCGGCGAGAAGAAGCGCGAGACCTCGCGCCGTTCCTTGGCCCGGTCCAGCGCCGCGAGAAAGCGGCTCGGCTTCGCGATCGACGACGGGGCGATGTCGATCACGTTGAGCATCGACGGATCGGCGCAATGCCGGCTCACCGTGCCAGGGCCGAGCGCGTTGATCCTGCTTTCCATCGCATCGAGGATGACCGTGCGGCCGTGGCCCAGCGGCTTCAGGCGCTGGTACTCGTGGATCACCTGCTGGCCGGGCTCGGCATAGAGCCGCAGCTGCTTCTCGATGGTGGTCGCCTCGATGTTGTTGTACATCGCGTTGGCCTGGCGTTTCGGCGTGCGCACTGTGCTGGTGATGGTGCACGACGCGAGGCCGGCTTCGTCGAGCACCCGCTTGAGCACCTGGCGCGAGAGCTCGCTGACGACGGAAGCGTCGGCGCTGGGGACGAAATTGATGCTGGCCATGGTGCGCAGCTTGCCCGGTTCGCGCGCTGCCGGCTTCCTCCAGGTTGAGGATTCCGCGGGTGCCGACGCCACGCCGCGAGCTCACGCCTCCAGCATCATTCTTCGTCGACGTCGTCCTGTGCCGGGCGGACGGCCTTGATGCGGTCGACCTCGAACGCGACGAGGCTGCCGTTGCCCGATCCATCCACCATGCCGAATCCGGACTTCTGGAGGTCGAACCGCTTCACGAGGATGCGCTTGGGCAGCTGGCTGCCGTGGAGCGCTCGGGTGTTGCCGGGGCCGCTGTAGAGCTCGAATCCGAAGGATCCCTGCTCGAATCGTGTGCCGTCCAAGGTCATCCCCTCTCCGATGACACTGATCGTGTCTTCGACATTTCCGTTGAAGTTGTTCTGGATGAAGATCTTGACGGTTTCGGATTCGAAGGTGTGCCCGTTGACCTGCATGCGCATGGACTGGGGAATCCCGTAATACATGGCACTGCTGGTTTCGCGGGGCTTCGGGGGCGGGCCTTCCATGTAGATGGAATCGGTGTCATAGGCAAACGTTCCGGTCACCTTCGCGCCCGTGAGTGCGAGGGGCAGGCTCTGGGTGACCGTGCCGGTGAACTTGAACGTGATGACCTCGGCATGCGCGGCCGCTGCGAGGGACAGGAACGCCAATGCGGCTAGTTTTGCTTTCAAAGTCATTGAGACTCCTCCTTGATTGGGCGGCCAGCTTAGGGCGGGTGCCAGGGTTCTGAAACCCTCTCAAGGGGGTTGGAGGAAGGCGGACTTGCCTTGCTGTGCACTGGTCCCGCCGACAGGAATCGAACCTGTATTTGCCGCTTAGGAGGCGGCCGTTCTATCCATTGAACTACGGCGAGCGGGGGTGGATTCTAGCGTTGATTTTTCGCCTCTCTCCTCTGAGAGAGTCATCGCATATCATCGGTTTCAACAACCTCAGTGATACGCGGTGATACGTCGTATCACTCGCTCAAGTCTCGATGGCAAGCATCATAAAAGTGGGTGAGGGATGGCGCGCGTTGATTCGCCGCAAAGGTCATCCATCGTACTGCAAGACCTTCAAAACGAAGGCCCAGGCAGATGTCTGGGCACGCCAGGTCGAGGGCGACATTGATCGTGGCAAGGCTCCCTCTGCCACGTCTGTCATGGGCCGCACCTTGCTGCTGCGTGACGTGATCTCTGCTTATCGGGATCTGCGTGATCGGTCGAGACCCATTCCAGACACGAGCAACGAGCACTACATGCTGAAGTACTTGGTCGAAGGGCTGGGCGAGCTCGACGCCATGGTGATGACGCCGAAGGATCTGGTGGGGTACTGCCAGATGCGCCGGGATGAAGGCGCGGGGCCGTACACGTGCAACATGGAGATCAGCAAGCTCGGGACCGCGATGCGGTATGCGGGCGTGGGCCTCAAGGTGATGTTGCCCGACGTGGCGGCTGCTGCGCGTCCGCTGCTGAAGCACCTCGCGCTCATTGGCGGCGGTGGCAAGCGTGAGCGCCGGCCGACCGAGGACGAGCTGGTGCAGATCATCGCGCACCTCGCGGAGGTCCGCGGCCAGATCTTTGCCGACGTGGTGCGATTTGCCGTCGCGACCGCGATGCGACGGGGCGAGATCTCGCGCCTGCAGTGGGATGACGTGGATCGGAAGCGAAAGCTCGTGCTGGTGCGCGACCGCAAAGATCCACGGAAGAAGGAAGGCAACGACCAGTGGGTGCCGCTGCTGGGGGACGCGTGGACGATCCTGAATGCTCAGCCGCAGGTTGATGGCGAGACGCGGATCTTCCCGATCGGCGAGTCAACCGTCAGCAAGTACTTCACCGAGGCCTGCAGGGTGCTGAGCATTCCGGATCTGCACTTCCACGACCTGCGGCACGAGGGGACGAGCCGGCTCTTCGAGGAAGGCTTCGAGATCCAGCAGGTTGCGCTCGTGACGGGCCACAAGGATTGGCGGCACCTGCGGCGCTACACCAATCTGCGGCCCGAGGACTTGCACACCGCGGTCATCGACTCAACGCGGTCGCGGAAGCAATCGACCGGGTCAGGTGTCGCGTAGATCCAGTCTGCGGGACATTCGACGGCGCCGACCGCTTCGGGCTGGTTGCGGACGGTCAGAGCCCGTCGCCCGAGCGACCGCTCTGACGGAGAGGAGACCTTCGTTCCGTGGCGAAAGGATGTGCTCAGTGTCGGCCGCGTGGGCGGTGGCAACAGCGACGGGGACTCACGTGGTCGAATGGCTGCTGTCGTGAGCAGCGAAGGGCGGACATCGACCCAATGCTGCCATAGCGTAGCGACCATTCGGCGTCTGAAAGCGGTCGTAGATCAGGCGAGTTGCCTCTACCTTGTACCTGCCTTAGGCCAACCGATATGTGCAGCGCGACGAAGACTGGCTTTCACAACCTGGCGATGAAAAGGAGCGATGACCAATATGTAGGCCCGGCCCAAGAGGTTGTGGCAGTGGACGACGGTTGAGACAGTCAACTGGCCACCAAGCGGTGGAGACAAGTCCGGGGTGCGGAGTACTGAGAGTCTGAAATCGAGGTGCTTGTCGTCCTCGCCCAAGACAATCTCGGTTTCGCTTCTGCTGTAGACCTTGAAGATGCCGATGCGGTCAGCGTTGGCTTCGCCGGAGAGAGTCGCAAGGTGTTTGGCGGTCTTCAGACCAAAGCACGCGACGATTGCGTCTCGGAGGTTGGTGAGCCATCCGATCCACGGTGGCTGCTGTGAAATAAGGAATCGCCAAAGGACATCTGGGTCGCTTGAGGTGCCAAAGGGCAGTTGAATCGTAAATGCGTCTGCGAGATTCGTCGATTCATAAACTGTAGCGACGGCAGACTGCGCGGGGAGAGCAACCGGCTTTACCTGCATGAGTTCGCTTGGCATGAATGGCACTCCTGAAGCATCAGTGCGCAGGCTTGGATGGCCCGGCGAAGACCTTGACCACCTCATACATCCCGGGGTCGAACTTTGCTATGGCGAGTGCCTCTTCCACGTATGGTGAAGCGCCTGGGTTTGAACGCATCGATTGATAGTGCTGGTAGTGCTCCTCGCTCTTCCACTGCGCGTACATCGTGACCCTTGTCCCATCGACACTTCGATGAAGCGCCGCCGAGACGAACCCTGGCACATCACGAACGGACGTATCGGTAGCGCGTGCGAGTATGTCAATCAGTTTCTGTTGATTCGATGGTTCGACCGTGAATACGTTGATGAGCGTAACGACACCTGAGTTCTCCGCAATCGTAGTCATCAAAAGTCTCCAGCGTCTGAGAGAGAAGTCGCTCCTGATCCTCACTTTTTGTGCGCATCAGGACGAAGACACTCGCGGGCAACCCAAAAGCCGACACCGGATATGGACTGCTTCTGGCCGACTGTGCCCGTTCGCGTCGTGGCCGGCAAGCGGTCGCTGAGCAGCATCACCACGCCGGCCGATGGCCGCTTGTGGGCGGCGCGCCGAACATACACTGTCGGCCACGAGCTGTCGGTCGCGAAGGGCGGCTTTCGGGTAGGCTGCGGCGCTTGGATACGGACCACCCGGACATGCCTCTACTTCAATCTGCTTGATGAGACCGAGACCTAGTTTGCCGCCGCGCGAGCGACTGCGATTGTTGCCATCAAGGGCTGCGTTCCGGCATCCGCTTTCGCAGGTTCGCTACTTCAAACCTCAGGCAGATGCCAAATGACTGGATCGGACTCACGCACACACGTCGAGCTCAGCAAGCAATCCGCGGTGCGCGAGGATCTGTACCCAGACCTTGAGGGGCACGGTCTTCCCGCACTGCTACAGCGCGGACTGGAGCGCATTGGTTCGGCACTGACTGTGGACCGACGGGATGACCTTCCCCAAGGTTTTCCCGCGTTCGCTCATGTGCACGCGCCAGGGCGTTTGTCCCAAGTCTATTTAGCAGCTGGCGAGCGCTTGTTTCTTGTCGATTTTTGGGCCAAGGGCGTTCAGCTTGCGAGGGGGCAGACTCCCAACGTCGAACTCGCCGCCTCAGCTATAGATTTCTGGATAGCCGGTCTATCAAACTCAATGGCC
>NZ_JBFUGN010000476.1:0-4688 GCF_056402895.1 Rhizobacter sp. P3_B12
CCCTTGTCGAGCCCGAGTTCCGCGCGCAGCGGCTCGCTCAGCTTGAAGGCCTTGTCGAGGTGATCGCCGGCCTGCGCCTCCAGGTACTCCATCACCGGCAGCGCATCGGACAGCAGGCGCTGCTGCGGCGCCGAGATCTCGCCGGCCGAGAGCGCCTGCTCGCCCAGCGACATCGCCTGGCCGATCCGGTCGGCCAGCTCGGGAATGGCGGCCACCGCACCGGCCACGAGGCGCCCGGTCGTCAGGTCCGGGTCCTGGGACAGGCTGGACTGCTCCATCACGACCCGCAGCAGCGCCTGCTGGTCGGCGACGATCTGCGTGTAGCGCTCGTACAGTTCGGTCGGGTCCGCGCCGCGTGACGGCGCGGCCGGCAACTCTGCGGCCAGGGCCTGGAACGGGGCGGCGGCGTCGAAGACCGGCTCCAGCGACCGGTGCGTGGCCTGCAGCCGGGCGAACAATTGCCGGTAGTCCGCCTGGTCCTTCGGCCAGCTGCCCGCCGCGTCGAGCCCGGCCGCCTGCATCGCGCGCTGGCGCTGGCCCTGCGTGAAGCGCACCAGCGGCAGCGCGTCGCGCAGGTAGCGCACGCCCTGCAGCTCGCGCTCGGTGGCGGCCGACGCGGCCGCCATGTCGCGCAGGCAGACGGTGCCGAGCATCGTGATCGGCACCATGAACACCGCCGAGATCATCAAGGCCTTGATGTTGAAGGACAGGCGGCGGAACAGCCGGACGCCGGGCGCCCAGATGCCGTGGTAGCGGAAGAACTCGAACAGCCGGTCGCCGGGCGGACCGCTGTCCAGCGACACGCCGTGCTCGGCGGGGCGGACGGGCGTTGACGGGCCGTCTGCGGCGGGTGTCGCGGATGTCATGGGTGCTGCTTTCTGTTCCAGATGATCACGCGTCGGAAGGTTTTCGTCTCCGACTGGTGACAAATATCGCCGCCCACGGCCTTTTGGTGAACGCCTCATTTGTCAACGAATGACAACTGGCTGGACCCCTCGCCGCGCCCGCAGGCCGGTTGGCAATTGTTGACAAAGCAGGGGTTCGTTTGGCGCGCACGGCGACGAAATCAGGTCCACATTTCCGTCGCACGTTGTTGCCCCAAAAGAAAGGAATTCGCCATGAACTGGATGCGTCCGTGGGCCCTGGCCCTCTGCCTGTCGACCCTGGGATGGAGCGCTGCCCCGGCAGCCGACGACCCGCTGGCGGCGACGCCGCAGGATCGGCAGTGGCTGCTGCCCGCGGTGCCGCCGCACCCGGACGACAACGCGCCGACCGCCGCGCGCGTCGAGCTCGGCAAGATGCTGTTCTTCGACGCCCGCCTGTCGTCCGAGCGCAACCTGTCGTGCGCCGGTTGCCACAGCCCGCTGTACGGCTGGTCCGACGGCCTCGGCACCGCCAAGGGCTTCCGCAGCAAGGTGCTGGGACGGGCATCGCCGACCATCGTCAACAGCGGCTACAACACCATCCAGATGTGGGACGGCCGCCGCGCGACGCTCGAGCACCAGGCGATGGGGCCGATGGAGTCGATGGACGAGATGGCGATGAACCTCGACGCGCTGTTCGCGTGGCTGGCCGTCAACCCGGGCTACCAGGCCGCCTTCGCCGCGGCCTACCCGGGCGAGGCGATCGACAAGACGACGACCTCGAAGGCGATCGCGGCCTTCGAGCGCACGGTGGTCAGCAGCGACTCTCCGTTCGACCGCTGGCTGCGTGGCGACCGCCACGCGATGACGGCGCAGCAGGTGAAGGGCTTCCGCCTGTTCGCCGATCCGGCCAAGGGCAATTGCGCCGGCTGCCACCAGGCCCCGAACTTCACCGACAACGGCTTCCACAACATCGGCCTGGGCTCGTACGGCCAGGAGAACCCGGATGTCGGCCGCTACGCGATCAAGCCGGTGCCGTCACTGAAGGGCGCGTTCAAGACACCGACGCTGCGCGACGTGGCGCTGACCGCGCCCTACTTCCATGACGGATCGGCGGCGACGCTGATGGACGTCGTGGCGCACTACAACCGCGGTGGCCAGGTGCGCAGCAACCTGTCGGCGAGCGTCAAGCCGCTGTCGCTGTCGAACGACGAGATGCGCGACATCGTCGCCTTCATGCAGGCGCTGACGACGCCGGCCCGGCCGTTCACGCTGCCGACGCTGCCGGCCAACTGAGCCCCGAGGAGCCTTCCATGCAGTTCCATCCCCAGTCCCGCATCGGCTCGCTCGCCGTGGCTGCCGCCTGCCTGTTCACCGGCCTGTCGGCCGGTGCCGCCGAGCACGTGCTGGCGCAGAAGGGCAAGGCGTTCTCGGTGAAGAAGCTCCAGGTGAAGGTCGGCGACACGGTGAAGTTCGTCAACGAGGATCCGTTCGCGCACAACGTGTTCTCGCTGTCCGACGCGAAGAGCTTCGACCTCGGCTCGTTCGGCCAGGGCGGCTCGAAGACGGTCACGCTCGACAAGCCCGGCACCGTGGAGGTCGAGTGCGCGGTTCACCCGGACATGCGCATGGTGATCGAGGTCAGCAAGTGAAGCCGCACGACAGCCGCGCCCTGTGGATCGGCGCGCTGATCGTCGCGTGCCTGCTGAGCTGGGCCGGCGGCGTGCATGCCCAGCCGCTGCCGCGCGACAGCCGCGATGCGTCGGTGTTCCGCGGCGGGCTGGTGTTCGCGAACTATTGCGTCACCTGCCACGGCATCAACGCCGACGGCAACGGCCGTGCCGCCCGCCTGTACGACCCGCGGCCGGCCAACCTGCGCACCACCGACAAGAACGACGCCTACCTCGGGCTGATCGTCAAGCTGGGCGGGCAGGCGCTGGGCCGATCGCCGTTCATGCCGCCGTGGGGCGCCGAGCTCACCGAGGAGCAGATGCGCGACCTCGTCGCCTACGTGCGCTCGCTGAACCTGCGGGAGCAGGCCTCTCCGTAGTTCTTCGACCCGATTCGTCAGGACTGCGCCCAGAACACCGCGAACCAGCCCTGCGGATCGGTCCAGTGCCGCATCTGGCGGAAGCCCGATTCGCGCAGCAGCGCCTCGAAGCTCGCCACCGTGTACTTGTACGAGCTCTCGGTGTGGATGCGCTCGCCGGCCGCGAAGTGCCGGGAGTGCCCGGGCCAGCGCACGTCGAGTTCGCGCACCGCCTGCAGGTGCATCTCGATGCGCGACAGCCCGCTGTCGAAGCGCGCCACGTGCTGCCAGTCGGGCAGCCGGAAATCGGTGCCGATGCGCCGGTTCAGGTGGGGCAGCAGGTTGCGGTTGAACGCCGCGGTGACACCCAGGGCATCGTCGTAGGCCGCCTCCAGCAGATGCGCCGGCTTCACCAGGTCGACGCCGATCAGCATGCCGCCGCCACGCGCCTGCTCGCGGGCGCTGGCCAGCAGCCGCGACGCCTGCTCGGGCGTGAAGTTGCCGATGCTCGAACCGGGGTAGAAGAACACCGGCCGCTCGCGCAGCAGCTCGGYCGGCAGCGTCAGCGCATTGGCGAAATCCATGCCGAGGCCGGTGACGTTCAGCGCCGGGTGCGCGCGCTGCACGCCGGCCAGCGCCTCGCGCAGGAAGTCGACCGAGATGTCGATCGCGACGTAGCGCGACGGCCGGAACTCGGGGAACAGCCGCACCGCTTTCGCGCAGTTGCCGGCGCCCAGGTCGATCAGCGTCATGCCGGTGCCGATGGCTTCGGCCATCTCGCGGCCGTGCAGGTCGAAGATGGCGGCCTCGGTGCGCGTCGGGTAGTACTCCGGCAGCTCGGTGATCGCCTCGAACAGGTGCGAGCCCAGGCTGTCGTAGAAGTATTTGGGCGCGACCTCGGCGCGTGCCTTCAGCAGGCCGGCCGTCACTTCGGCCAGCGTGGCCGTCTCGGGCGGCAGCTTGTTCTGCATGAACTGCGGCTGCAGCGGCGCCACCGGGCGGCCGGGCAGACCGACGAGCGTGGGGCGGCGGCTCGAGCCGGCGGGGGAGGCCTCTCGGGTGCCAGTGGGGGTGCCAGTGGTATTGCGCAATGYCAACAACGGGTCCATGCAGGTCTCCTCGGGATGGGGGGCATCTTGCCGGATGCCGGTAAACGTTGTCGACCGAGGGACGTAGGACTTACAGCCGTCGAGGTGTAGGAATCCGGCGCCCGGGAGGGGCGCGCGGCGCAGCCATAATCCCCGCCGGGCCCTTGCCCGTGTGAAACCCGTGAACATCCACCCGGAAAGCGCCCTCGATGCAGATCGGTTTTTCCATCAACGAAGTGCTGTGCCTGCTGAGCCTGGCCAGCGGCGCCTGCTGGTTCGCCTGGAGGCGCCGCCTCGCACGTCTTCCGGCTGACCTGCCCGCCCCGGTGCGCAAGCCGCTGTGGGTCAGCTTCGGCGCCGAGCTGTTCTTCGTGGTGGCGCTGATGTTCACCTGCCGCGTCGCGGTGGCCGACTGGCCGAAGGTGCCGTCCGGCTCGATGGAGCCGACGCTGCGCGTGGGCGACTACCTGCTCGTCAACCACCTGGCCTACGGCCCGCGCCTGCCGTTCACCAACACCGCGATCGAGTTCGGCAAGCCGCAGCGCGGTGACGTCGTCGTGTTCCGCTTTCCGCGCAACGTCTCCGAGTTCTACGTGAAGCGGCTGATCGGCATGCCCGGCGACCTGGTGCGATTCCAGGACGGCGCGGTCAGCATCAACGGCGCGCCGTTCGAGGTCGAGCCGGTCAGCGACGGCAGCGAGCCCGGCG